>JAURCW010000074.1 GCA_030828265.1 Burkholderiales bacterium
AACCCTTCCACCTGGGATCAGATTCTTAGTATAGGAAAGCCGGTCTTTCTGGGCCTTGCTATTTTTGCAGTCGTTGGGTCGGTATCGGCCTTTGTTTTGACCAACCTGAGCTGGCGTATTGTGGTCGCGAGTCAAAGGGCAAGGCGTAGAAAACAGCGGTATCAAGCCTTGAAGGAAAACCGAGACTCCGGGAATAGCCGGACGTCAGGTCCAGGCGACTAAATAATTTTTGAGAAGCGCGCTCGATCGATGTCCTCCCGTAGATGGCGATCGAAAACCATGGCAATGGCTCGTACGAAGAACCAACCCTGGGCGCTAACTCGAAAGCCCTCCTCGCTCAAGCTTAAAAGCCCGTGGTCACAAAGCTCAGACAGTTCAGCGAGCTCTTTCGAAAAGTGGGCTCTGAAATCAATGAGGTAGTTTTCCTCAAAAGCCTGAAAGTCCACATAGCCTCGGCACATAATGGTCATAATCAGAGCACGCCGCACAATGTCGTCGTGGTTAAGCACCAGCCCCCTAACGATAGGAAGTCTCCCTTGATCAAGCGCGTCGGAATACTCCTCAATGGTTTTGGCGTTCTGGCTGTAGGTGTTTCCCATTCGCCCAATGGCCGAGACGCCTAATGCAAGAAGGTCGCAGTCGGGCTGGGTACTGTAACCCTGAAAGTTTCGATGCAATCGTCCCTGACGCTTAGCCACAGAGAGTGAATCGTCGGGTAGCGCGAAGTGGTCCATTCCGATGTAGTCGTAGCCGACCCTATCCAGATAACTAATGGCTGTTGATAGCATGCCGAGCTTCTCTGACCCTGCAGGAAGCTCCGAGGCCATAATTCGGCGCTGAGGCTTAAAGCGGCTTGGAAGGTGCGCATAGGCATACACAGCAAGGCGGTCGGGCCTTAGCTGAGAGACAAGCTCTAGGCTGCGACGGAACGACTCCAGGGTTTGCCGAGGGAGCCCATAAATGAGATCAACGTTAACCGATTCAAAGCCAATTCGACGTGTATGAGCAACAAGATCGAACACGGATTGTGTTGACTGAACCCGATGCACTGCCTGCTGAACAAGGGGGTCAAAATCTTGAACGCCAAAACTCAGGCGGTTAAAGCCAAGGGCAAAAAGGTATTCAAGCCGTGGCTCGTTTACCGTGCGCGGGTCGACCTCGATGGAGTACTCGCCCCCCGGTGTCATGTGGAACGAGCGCCTTAACATGGCCATAAGGTCGGATAACTCGGTGTCTGACAGAAATGTCGGGCTACCACCACCGAGATGAAGCTGGCTTATAACCTGCCCGTCCCCGAGTTGCTGCCGCAACAGAGACACCTCTCGCCCCAGGTCATGGACGTACCGCTGCGCCCTGGATTTTTGCTTGGTTACAACCTTGTTACATGCACAGTAATAGCAGACCGATTGGCAAAATGGAATGTGGACATAAACGGATAAAGGAGTTGCTGCGCCAACCTCGGAGCGAATGTGCAATGCCTGAATAAGATCACGCTCAGAGAATGCCTCGACAAAACGGTCTGCCGTTGGGTAGGAGGTGTAGCGGGGCCCTGTAACGTCATAGCGTGTGAGCAAGTTTCTTGATATAAGTTCAGTCACTAAGAAATCCTTTTGTTCTATCAGTCGTATACTGAACTCAGACAGCTCTAAATCTATTGATTCACGTCAATCTATGTCCACAGAAGGTCTTCGAATCGCCTGCTCCAACTGCAACCTGCGCGAGCTATGCCTGCCTGTAGGGCTATCAGCCAACGAACTCACCGAGCTTGACGCCCTCGTTGCGAATCGAAGACGAATTAAAAAGGGGCCGTCTCTGTATACCGAAGGCGACACCTTCACGTCTCTTTTCGCCGTCCGCAGTGGTTTTTTCAAGACCCGAGTCACAACACCTGACGGCCGAGACCAGGTCACTGGATTTCAGATGACGGGCGAGATTCTAGGGCTTGATGGCATCGTCAACGACAAACACTCGTGCGATGCAGTTGCCCTTGAGGATTCTGAGGTCTGTGTCATGCCGTTTTCTCGTATTGAAGAGATTTCTCGGTCGGTGCACTCCCTGCAGAATCACATGCACAAGATCATGAGCCGTGAGATTGTCAAAGATCAGTCCATCATGATCCTTCTCGGGGGAATGCGCGCCGAGGAGAGGCTTGCTGCATTTCTTATGAACCTCATTCAAAGATTGTCTGCCCGGGGATTTTCGAAGACAGAACTTGTTCTGCGGATGACCCGAGAGGAGATTGGCAACTACCTTGGTATGAAGCTAGAGACCGTAAGCCGAACATTTTCAAAGTTTGCGGACGAGGGGCTCATCGAGGTTCATCAGAAGCACCTGCTCATTAAAAAGCCCGAGGAACTTAAAAAGCTTGCTGTGCCGAGCTCAGACAGCTGCAACTAAGGATCAAGCTCGGTTTAGCCTAATCCATTACCCCAAGCCATCCGGCTAAACCAGAAAAGCTCAGAAATGAGGCAGCCGTTGTTATTAATATAATTTTGGCGATACGACCGTTATCAGCGCCAAAGCGCTCCGCGAGTAAAGAAACATTGCTTGCGGATGGCAAAGCCGCCGTAAGAATAAGTGCTGACAAGGCAAACGGGCTTAACTCTAGACCCCATAACTTTGCGACCGCCACGGCCATCCCCATCGCCAGCAAGGGGTGTACAAAGAGCTTCAGTACAACAACGTCCATGTAGGGGCTCGGTCGATAGTCTTGGTTACGGGTGAGTAGCTCCGCCCTCCAAAGAACAGCACCTATCGTGAACAAGGCCACCGGAGAGGCTGCTGAACCCAGAAGCCGAACAATGGCCTCAATCGGTGAATAAAGCCCCCACTCCAGGGCAGAAAAAAGGCCCCCCAAAAGAATCGAGAGAAACATCGGATTTCGTGTGATGGCCTTCAGGGATGTCACGAGAGTGCTTAGAAAGCCACCCCGCCGCCCTGACTCTGCAATGGCAAGACAAAGCGAGCTTGTGAAAATAACGTCAATGGCAATGGTGAGAATTACCGGACTTGCAGCGGCCTGCCCCAACAAACTCACAAGCAAAGGCACGCCAATGAACCCTGAGTTTGGGAAGGCAGCCGTAATTGCCCCAAAGGCGCCGTCCTTGACAGTCAAGCCCCGCAGGCGAGCCATAAAGAGAGCAAGTAGAACAATGACCACCGCAGACAGCCCATAGACAACAAGAAGGGCCGGGTCTAAGAGTTGATGAAAAGGCGCCTTCGCCGCAAAATCAAAGATCATGCAAGGCAAGGCGAAATAGAGAACAAAGGTATTGAGGCCGCCTATTGCGTCAAGCGGAAGTCGGCCTGTCCGTGCAGCGAAATAACCCAAAAAGACCAGCCCGAAGAAAGGGGCGGTAACAAGAAAGACCGAGCCCAGAGCGTCCTAGCCTCTTAGCGAAGAGCTCGCGACTTAGTGCTTTGTGGTCAAAAAATCAACGACAGCGAGCACGATTCCACCAAGGAGAATAATCAAGATATCGAGCTGCTGAACCTTCACCACGTAAGGCACAAAAAAAGCGATTAGAAGCAGCAGACCAACAAAAGCAGCGAAGCGTTCAACCTTCATAGATCAACTTTCTGTTGCGATGGAATTAACCAACCAACGCGCGGACCTTAGCAGTCGTGCGTCATCGTGTGCCTTGCCAACAGCCTGAACTCCCAAGGGAAGGCCATTATCGAGTCGGAAAAGAGGCAAATTCAAACTAGGAAGATGTGCCATTGACCAGACGGTTTGCATAATTGGGTCCCCTGTTGACTCAAGGCTGTGAGGCGCTGTCCCAAGGGCTGCCGGCGTGAGAATGGCATCGAAATAATCGAAGTACTCGTCAAAGGCCGCCGCCACATGGGGGATGCGGTCTTTGGCGAGAAGGTAATCGATGGTCGTCACTGACCGGGCTTGTTCTAACCTGTCTTTAAGCGCCTTGCTCAGACCATCAGGATGCTGACGAAGCTCACGCTGCAAAGAGAAAAGTAACTCGGCTTCATTAATGCAAGCATGCCAACGTACCGCTTCCTCCACGACCTGAGGCAATTCCGCCCAAACAATGCTGTCATTTGAAGCAACGAAGTCTTCGTAGACCTGCTGCGCCTGGGGGTCAACCTTATTCCACCAGGGTGTCTTAACGAAACAAAACTTCGGTGCGAGCGGAGGTTCATTGCGGCAGATATCAAGGAGTTGCTGTGGACTTCGACGGCTTGCTCCAATGTCAAGCCCGTCATCCCCCGACATAACCTGCGTCACCAAAGCAAGATCTTCGATAGAACGAGCAAAAACACCCACTTGATCGAGCGAAGGCGACTGAGCAAGCATTCCGGTGCGTGGGATGACGCCAAAGCTAGGCTTGAAGCCATAAACACCGCAGTAGGAGGCTGGGCGGATGACGGAGCCGTTGGTCTGGCTTCCAATGGCCACAGGCACCATGCCTGACGCAACAGCAGCAGCCGAGCCGCTTGAAGACCCCCCCGGCGTATGCTCAAGGTTGTGAGGATTACGAGTAGGGCCTGGAACAAAAGTTGCAAACTCGGTTGTGACCGTCTTGCCAAAAATAAGCGCGCCCGCATGCTTTAAACGACGAACTATCGTTGCATCGACCACAGGGTAACGGCCCTGATGAATAGCACTGCCGTAAGCGGTAGGGTAATCCACCGTATCGATAATGTCCTTGATTCCAATAGGTACGCCATACAGACTGCCTAAGGGCTGCGGCCGCGAACGTTGAGCAAGAAGGTCTGAGGCCTGTGCGGTGACGACCTCTTTGTCAATCGAACAAAAAGCATTAACCTGGGCATCAAGATCGGCGACGAACTCCCAGTGCTGATCGACAAACGGCTCAATCTGTGTTTCACCACTGACCAGGGACTCACGCAAGTCAATGGCAGTAAGTTCAGTTACCGATACAGTGGCCATGGAACGCTACATGCCCTTAAAGATGCTTGGGTCAACGACGGAGGAGTCGTTGGGATCGATGGGGATTTCCACAGCTTGGTTGAAGAACACATCGGGAAGATAGGTTACCACCGAGGGGTAAATGTAGGTGATTGCAAGAGTGAGGAGGACCATTCCGACGAAGGGAAAACAGCCTTTAAATATAGTCCATAACTCGAGACCCTTGGGTGCCACCCCCTTTAAATAGTACGCGGACATAGCCATGGGTGGCGTTAAGAACGATGTCTGGAGATTGATGGCAATTAGAATACCAAAAAGAATGGGGTCGACCCCGAAGTACGGCAGCAACGGCAAAAAGATTGGGACGAAAATGATAATAATCTCGCTCCACTCAAGCGGCCAGCCAAGAACAAAAATAATAAGTTGGGCGAGAAGCAGAAACTGAATCGGGGACAGGTCGAGCCCAAGCATAAGGTCTTTGACAACATGCTCACCCCCTAGGTACGAAAACACCGACGAAAAGGTTGCAGCACCGACAAATAAAAAGCAGACCATCGCCGAAGTTCGTGCCGTAAGATAAACCGACTCACGAAGCCGCTCCCAGGTAAATGCCTTGTAGACAACGGCGAGAATAATGCCCCCAAGGGCGCCCATAGCGGCTGCCTCGCTTGGCGTAGCCAAGCCAAACAAAATCGAACCAAGCACCGCAAGAATTAGCGCTGCCAAGGGAACAAAGGCCTGAAAGACAAGCAATAGACTCTTGACGATGCCGTATTCAACGGCATCTTTAGGCTTGGGACAGAGCGAAGGATTTAAAACTGCCCGCGTGATGACATAGAGGATGTAAAAACCTGCGAGCATGAAACCTGGAATAAGTGCCGCTGCATAAAGCTTAACAACCGAGACGCTGGCGGTTGCCGCGTAAACGATTAAAAGTATCGAAGGCGGAATAAGGATGCCCAGGGTGCCACCGGCGGTAATGACTCCGCTCGAGAGCTTTTGGTCGTAACCGGCTTTTAACATGGCGGGTAATGCGATAAGCCCCATTAATGTAACGACCGCTCCCACAATGCCTGTGGCAGTGGCAAAGAGGGCGCAGGTTACTAGAGCCGCAACCGCCATGGACCCCGGAAGAAAGCGCAAACCAATTTGTAGGCTAAAAAACAACCGGTCGAGGATATTTGCCCGTTCAATGATGTAGCCCATGAACAAGAAAAGCGGCACCGAGATGAGCACATCGTTGTTCATCACGCTGAAGGTATTCTGCGTGAAGAGGTAAAAAATGCGGTTGTCCCAGAAAGCTGAACTGGGATCAAAATAGGCGTAGGCACCAAAGCTTAGGCCCATGGCCATAAGCGTAAAGGCAATTGGAAAGCCCAGAAAAATAAAAACAATAAAAATACCTAGCATTAACAGGGCGACTGCGGGATCACTCACTTTGGTGCCTCCGTGGCAGGAACACCAGATTCTTGCTGCATCACTTCCTGCTCGT
>JAURCW010000002.1 GCA_030828265.1 Burkholderiales bacterium
AAAGAAATTAGCTACATTCATGCCGAGGCCTATGCCGCGGGTGAACTTAAACATGGGCCACTGGCCTTGGTTGACCGTGACATGCCCGTGGTGGCGGTGGCACCGAACGACCAGCTTCTTGAAAAGCTAAAAAGCAACCTCGAAGAGGTGCGCGCGCGCGGCGGAAGGCTTTATGTTGTTGCCGACCAGTCCTCGGGCTTTGAGGCCTCCGACGGCGTCGAAGTCATTGACTTGGGTGACCATGCAGGTCTCTTGTCACCCATTTTGCATGTCGTGCCCCTGCAGCTTCTTGCCTACCACGTGGCCTTGGCGCGAGGCCACGATGTGGACAAACCACGCAACCTAGCCAAGAGCGTGACGGTGGAATAGCGTACTAGCAGCCCCAAGCCCTTCGATAGTCTTCAACCGCCTGCCAATGACTTTTTAGCTGCGAGTCCGTTGAAGAATCCAAGAGCCCCAAAAGGCCCTCCAGACCCGCAATAGCAACCACCGGTAACCCCAGGGTCTGACGCACCTCCTGCACTGCCGAAACCGCAGCAGGCTGCTCGGCCGTGCCCCCCTTTTCCATGCGGTCAAGGGCAATGAGTACCCCCGCCGGCCGGCCCCCTGCCTTTTGAATAATGGCCACCGACTCGCGAACCGAGGTGCCTGCCGAAATGACATCATCAATAATGACAACGTCTTGACCTTCAAGGCTCTCGCCCACAATGACACCGCCTTCACCATGGTCTTTGGCTTCTTTACGATTAAAGCTAAAGCCCAGGTTGAGGCCATGCTGACTCAAGGCCATGGCGGTTGTGGCGGCAAGGGGTATGCCTTTGTAGGCCGGCCCAAAAAGAATGCTGGCCTGAAAGACCTTGGCTTGAACAGCGCCTAAAAAACAGCGGGCATAAAAGCCCGAAAGCTCCGCAACCAGGTCGCCCGTTCGAAACAGACCTGCATTAAAAAAATAAGGCGAGAATCGACCGGCCTTGGTCTTAAAGGTCCCAAACCGAAGCACATCGGTCTTAAGTGCGAAACGCAGAAAGTCTTGTTCAAGGGCTGGATCAAGAACGGAAGGTGCGTGACTGGCGCTGGTCATAATAGGCTTTTGCAATACATTATTGGGAACCGGCAATGGATGTTGTGAGCCTCAACCTTAACGGAATTCGAGCCGCGCATCGCAAGGGGGTGTTCAACTGGCTCGCTCAGGCGGCACCCGACCTTCTTTGTGTTCAGGAGTTAAAGGCACAGGCCGATGACCTCAGCCCAGAATTACTGTCTTTTGCTGTGGCCGAGAAGTCGTTTGAATCCGCCATAAGCTGCGCCGACAAAAAGGGTTACAGTGGTGTGGGTCTTTTCAGCCACTGGCAACCCAGCGACATTCGAGCCGGCTTCGGGGTCAAGGAGTTTGATTCCGAGGGCAGGCTTATTGCCGGCTATTTTGAAACCCAACAGACGGGTCTCGATAAGCCGCTTTGGGCCATGAGTCTTTACGCGCCGTCAGGCTCGGCATCCGAAGATCGTCAGGCCTCCAAGTTTCGTTTCATGCAGGCCTTCTACCCTCGGCTTAAGCAATGGATCGAAGAGGCGCAGACGCAAGACCATCATGTTCTGATCTGTGGCGACTGGAATATTGCCCGTTCCGAAAAAGACCTGAAGAACTGGCGTGGAAACCAAAAGAACTCAGGCTTTCTTCCCGAAGAGAGGGCCTGGATGAATGCCCTGGTTGAAGACTTGGGCTGGGTGGATGTCTACCGCATGCTGTATCCCGAGGCCGAAGGTGAGGGCTACACCTGGTGGTCAAACCGCGGCAACGCCAGAGCCAATAACGTAGGCTGGCGCATTGACTATCAACTCGCCAGCCCAGGTCTGGCCGCGAAGGCTCAAAAGGCCTGGGTGGTGCGCGAGCCCCAGTTTTCAGACCATGCGCCCTTGGTTGTTCGCTACGCGAACGGCTAAAGGTCTCTGTCGGGCAAGTCCTCGACGGCTTTGCCAATTGCCTTGGCATACAAAGGCAAAACCCTAGGCAAGACCATTGAAATTTCTTCCATGCGGGTACTCCCCGACGGATGAGTCGACAGCCACTCCGGGGGCGCCCCTTTGTTGGCCTCTTTCATCTTGCGCCAAAGCGACAGGGCCGCCCTAGGGTCGTAGCCCGCTCGCGCAGAAATATCCAGGCCAACAAGGTCGGCCTCTTTCTCATCGTCTCGTGAAAACTTCAACCCAAGCAGCTGGGTGCCATAGCCCAAGGCCTGGCGACCAAGCTGCCCAAAGCCTAAAAGCTCAGAGACAATCGATGCGCCCATGTCGGTCAGTTGGGACTTTGCAATTCGGTCACGAGTGTGCTCACGCAAGGCATGCGCCATTTCGTGCCCCATGACGGCCGCAATCTCATCGTCATCAAGTTTCAGTTTTTCGATAAGTCCGGTGTAGAAGGCGATCTTGCCGCCCGGCATGCAAAAGGCGTTCAGCTGGTTCAACTTCAACACCACCACCTCCCAGCGCCAACGGGCTGCATCGCCGTTCCAGGCGAGCGCATGAGGCTTGAGCCTATTGGCCATGGCCACAAGTTTTTCACTGGTTGGATGTGAGGGCGGTAAAAGGGCGCCTTTCTTGCGGGCCTCCTCTTTCAGCGCCTCAAACTGTTGGGCGGCCGTGCGCTCCAGCTGCTGCGCGGGAACCAGCCTGCGAATCTCTGACTTTGATCCCACGCCCACCGTGTCACTCACGTCGGCCGAGGCCATGCGTGGGCTCGCACAACCCGCTAAAAGGCCAGAAAAGGCAAGCCCAAGCAGGCCAGCGGTAAGGCCTGGCCTTAAAACTTCGATACTCTTAGCAGACATGCGCGCAACCTGGTTAAGTAAAAACGTAATGAAAAGTGTAATCGCTGAGGTTCAAGCTTGAACCCCCAAGCCTCTGGGGTTCCTGCCGTTATTCCCAAAGGACTTCTCCTCTACACCCTTGTACTGGGCTTTGCCAGTGGTCTCCCCCTTGCCCTTTCCGCAGGAACGCTTCAGGCATGGCTCACAGTCGAGGGCGTTGACCTCACCACCCTGGGCTGGCTCACGGTACTGGGCATTCCCTACACCTACAAATTTGCCTGGGCTCCGGCGATCGATCGTTTTCAGCTCGGCGGCAAAAGAGGCGGTCGGCGTCGCGGCTGGCAGGTGGTCCTTCTGTTGGCGCTTGCTGCAAGCACCTGGGCGCTCTCGTTGGCCGAGCCCATGGCGCCCAATGGCCTTGTCTACATCTCCGTTGTGGCCCTTATGCTGGTTGTTTTTTCAGCCAGCTTTGACATTGTTTTCGACGCCTGGCGAGCAGAGTCCTTAACCCCCGAACAGCGGGGGCTTGGGGCGGCCTGGTCGGTCATTGGCTATCGGATTGCCATGCTTGTGTCCGGTGGCCTCGCGCTTATGCTCGCCGACCTTTACTTGGGCTTTGCCGGAGCCTATCAGGTCATGGCCATCCTGCTCCTTGGCCTTGCCGTACTTGCTGTTTTTGTGCCCGAACCCTCTGAAACCAGTCCGCCTAAAAGTCTGCGCGAGGCCGTGGTGGAACCCTTCAAAGAGTTTTTTAGTCGCAAGGCCGCCATCGCCGTGCTTGGCTGCATTGTGCTTTACAAGCTCGGCGACGCCTTTGCAGGAAGCCTCTCCACCGCCTTTCTTATTCGCGGGGCTGGCTTTTCAGCGGCCGAGGTGGGGGCGGTGAATAAGGGCATGGGGCTTTTGGCAACCCTTATTGGTGGGCTTGCGGGTGGGCTTTTAATCGCGAAGCTTGGCCTCTGGCGGTCTTTACTGTTATTCGGTTTTCTTCAGGCCATCACGAATCTGGGCTTCTGGTGGCTGGCGGTGCAACAGCCCCCAAGCCTGCTCGAGATGACCCTGGTTATTCTGCTTGAGAACCTGGCGGGCGGTATGGGCACCGCGGCCTTTGTCGCCTTGCTTATGAGTCTTTGCGATCAACGCTTTACGGCCACACAGTTTGCATTGCTCTCCGCACTGGCCTCGGTGGGTCGGGTCTGGGTGGGGCCTATCGCTGGCCACGCTGCAACCGACTACGGCTGGCCAAGTTTTTTTCTCGGCTCCTTCGTGGCGGCCCTGCCAGGTCTCTGGCTGGTTTGGCGACTACGCGTCGAGCTTCGACTTTAACGCCTGTGTAACGGCCGAGGGGTTGGCTTTGCCCTGTGACTTCTTCATCACCTGACCCACCATGGCGTTTAAGGCCTTGTCTTTGCCTGCCTTGTACTCGTCCACCATCTTCGGGTTTGCTGAAATCACCTCCGCCACCCAGCCGTCAATCTGGCCTGTGTCTTGAACCTGGCGCAGGCCTTGCGATTCGATGAGGCCATCCACGGTCTGTTTCGGATCTTGCCAAAGCTGGGCGAACAACTCACGAGCAATTTTCGACGAAATCGTTCCGTCCTCGAGGCGTTGGAGCAAAGAAGCTAAGAGCAAAGGTGTTACCGGAGCCTCCCCATAACCAAGCCCCTCGGAGCGGTTCAGAAAGGTTGAAAGATCTGCCGCCATCCAGTTCGCCACAAGCTTGGCCGTCTTCGTTGGCTCAAGCCCTGGCAATGCCTCCACCGTCTTCTGGAAAAAGCTCAAGGCCTCACGACTCGCAGCCACGAGGTCAGCATCTTGAGCCGACAACCCGAACTGCTCCATAAGCTTTAGGCGCGCCTGCTTAGGCAAGATCGGCATGGACTGTCTTACCTGGTCAATGGTTTTCTCATCGATCAACAAAGTGGGTAAGTCGGGGTCCGGGAAATAACGATAGTCATGGGCGTCTTCTTTCGACCGCATCGACCGGGTCTCGTCACGATCCGGGTCGAAAAGCCGGGTCTCTTGGCGCACCTGCCCTCCAGACTCAATAAGCTCAATCTGGCGCGCCGCCTCGTACTCAATCGCCCGCTCAAGAAACCGGAAGGAATTGATATTTTTTATTTCGCAGCGTGTTCCAAAGGCCTCGCTGCCCTTGGGTCTGACCGAGACATTGGCATCGCAACGAAACGAACCCTCTTGCAAATTGCCATCGCAAATATCCATCCAGGTCACCAGGCCATGAAGAGCTCGGGCGTACGCGGCAGCTTCTTGGGCCGAGCGCATTACAGGTTCGGTCACAATTTCAAGCAAGGGGGTACCCGCCCGGTTTAAGTCAATACCAGAGGTCTGGGGCGCAAGCCCTGCCAGGCCCTCATGGACCGACTTGCCTGCATCCTCCTCAAGGTGGGCGCGAGTCAACTGCACGGTACGTTCCGAGCCATCGGAAAGGCAAAACGACAGGCTACCCCCCGCCACCACGGGCAGTTCAAACTGACTAATTTGATAGCCCTTAGGCAGGTCCGGGTAGAAGTAATTCTTGCGAGCAAAAACAGAGCGGCGTGCAATCTCGCCGCCCACGGCAAGGCCAAAACGAATGGCGCAGTCAATAGCGCCTAGGTTAGGACTGGGCAAAACTCCTGGAAGCGCAAGGTCGATGGGGTGGGCCTGTGTATTGGGCTTGGCACCAAAGGCTGTGGGCGCAGGCGAGAACATTTTGCTTCGTGTTTTAAGCTGTACGTGGGTCTCAAGGCCAACAACAATTTCCCAGGTGGTCATGACTGGGCTCCAGAAAAGTCAGGCGTCTGCTCATGGAAGTTGGTGGCCAGCTGAAAATGATCGGCAAGAGCCAGCATCTTCGCCTCTTCAAACCGTGGGCCAATCAGCTGCAAGCCAACAGGCAGACGATGACCACCCGCCGTGGATTCAAAGCCACACGGCATCGACATGGCGGGCAGCCCCGACAAGCTTGCCCCAAGGGTAAAGACATCGGACAAATACTCCGCAAGCAAAGGAGTGTCCTTTGCGGCCTCAAGCGCTGGACTATCACCAAGGCGCCAAGCCGTTACAGGTGAGACCGGTCCAACAATAAAATCACAATGCTCAAAGGCGCGGTCAAAATCCATGGCCACAAGCCGTCGTACCTTCTGAGCTTGCAGATAATAGGCATCGTAGTAGCCATGCGAGAGCACATAGCTTCCAAGAAGAATGCGGCGGCGAACCTCGGGTCCGAAGGCTTCGGTACGGCTTAGGCAATAAAGCGATTCAAGGTCCGTTGCCTTCTCAGACCGGTGGCCGTAGCGAACCCCATCAAACCGCGACAAGTTACTTGACGCCTCGGCGGGCGCAATGACGTAATAGGCAGGCAGCGAGAGCTCCGTGCGTGGCAGATCGACCTCGAGCGTCTCCGCCCCTAGGCCCCGCAAAACCTGCAAGGCAGCCTCAAGGGCCTTGGCCACAGCAGGCGAAATCTGGTTTGAAAAGTACTGGCTTGGCATTCCAAGCCGCAGACCCCGCAGGGGCTGCTCCGTGCTTGCGGCGTCCGTCATGGGCTTGCCTAAGAGCCTTGCGAAGTCCTCCGAGGGTTCATTAAGGCTGGTGGAGTCTTTCGGATCAAAGCCCGCCATGGCCGAGAGCATCCAGGCACAGTCCTGCGCCGTGCGCGCCATGGGTCCGGCCTGATCAAGGCTTGATGCATAGGCCACCAGCCCCCAACGTGAGACGCGTCCATAGGTGGGTTTAATGCCAGTTATGCCGCACATGGCTGCGGGCTGACGAATCGAGCCCCCTGTGTCGGTTCCCGTGGCAGCCGGCGCAAGGCCTGCTGCCACAGCCACTGCCGAGCCACCCGAGGACCCGCCAGGAATTCGGCGTGTATCCCAAGGGTTACGTGCCGGCTTGTAGGCAGAATGCTCATTGGTCGAGCCCATGGCAAACTCGTCGCAATTGGCCTTGCCCAGGCAGACCATGCCGGCAGACTCAAGCTGGTCAACCGCCTGCGCGTTAAACGGGCTTTGGTAGTTCTCTAAAATCTTCGAGCCTGCCGTGGTGGGCCATCCAGTTGTCACAAAAACATCTTTGTGAATAACCGGAAGCCCTAAAAGCGGAGAGCGCTGGTCGGGCGGAGTTTTTTCGAGCAGGTTCTGGCAATAGCGAGCCTGCTTAAGCGTAAGTTCAGGAGCCACTGCAAGGCTCGCCCCAAAGGGCTCATTTTTAAGAGCGGCGAGGTAGTCTTGGGCAAGCTCCTCCACAGAAACCATTCCAGAGTCCAAAGCACGCCTTAGCTCCGAGAGGGGAGAAAAACGAAATTCCACTTTCGGCCGCCTTATTCCACAACCCTGGGCACGATAAAGAAGCCTTCGGCCATCTGGGGCGCGTTACGCATGAGGGCCTCACGGCTCGGTAAGGGCTGAGCAAGGTCTTCTCGCAATCGCAGCACCATGTCGTGGGGGTTGGCCATCGGCTCAAGCCCCTGGGTGGGTGCCTGACGAAGGGTATCTGCCCATGTCACCATGGCATCAATTGCGGGCAAGATACGGTCATGGTCTTCGGCGGTTACCGAGAGGCGGCTTAGCCGGGCAAGTTTGTCAAACTGGTCTTTGGAGAGCGACACGTCAGAAAAGTGCTTCAGATTGTGGATAATCTGTGATTATCGTCATTTTCTTCCTACTTCTTCATTAGCCACCTGGATTCGGAACCTTCTATGTTTGGATCTCTACGCGGATTCTTTTCCCAAGACTTGGCAATCGACCTTGGAACGGCCAACACCCTAATATACAGCCGCGGAAAAGGCATCGTTCTCAACGAACCTTCTGTCGTTGCCATTCGTCACGACGGCGGGCCCGGGGGGAAGAAGACCATCGAGGCCGTTGGCACCAAAGCCAAACAGATGCTGGGCAAGGTTCCCGGAAGCATTGAAGCAGTAAGACCCATGAAAGACGGTGTCATCGCCGACTTCACCGTGACTGAGCAAATGCTCAAGCTCTTTATCAAAATGGTGCACGAGAAGAAGCTCTTCTCGCCCAGTCCGCGAGTCATTATTTGTGTGCCCTGCGGCTCCACCCAGGTTGAGCGCCGAGCCATTCGTGAATCCGCATTGTCCGCTGGCGCAAGCCAGGTGTATCTCATTGAAGAGCCCATGGCAGCTGCCATTGGAGCGGGTCTACCTATTGCCGAGCCCTGCGGTTCCATGGTGGTGGATATTGGCGGCGGTACGAGTGAAATTGGCGTGGTCTCCCTTGGAGGTCTTGTCTATTCGAACTCCATTCGAGTTGGGGGTGATAAGTTCGACGAGGCCATCGTGAACTACATCCGTCGTAACTACGGCATGCTTATCGGCGATCAAACGGCTGAAGCCATCAAAAAAGAAATCGGCTCAGCCTTCCCAGGAAGTTCTGTAAGTGAGATGGAAGTAAGGGGTCGAAACCTCAGCGAGGGCATTCCGCGCAGCTTCACTATTTCGAGTAACGAAATTCTTGAGGCACTGACCGATCCCATCAGTCAGATTGTTGTTGCCATTAAGAACGCCCTTGAGAATACGCCGCCCGAGCTTGCTGCCGACATTGCCGAGCGTGGCGTTGTCATTACCGGAGGCGGCGCCTTGTTGCGCGATCTTGATCGCCTCTTCACGGAAGAAACGGGGCTACCCGTTTATGTTGCTGAAGACCCCTTGTCTTGTGTTGTGCGAGGCTGCGGTGAAGCCATTGAACGAATTGACGAGCTAAGCAGCGTTTTATCGACCGAATAATCGGAGCCACCCGCATTGGCTCTATCTCAAAGCCCTCCAGCCTTTTTCCGGCAAGGCCTCTCAGCCCGCATTAAGCTGGCCATCGCGTTAACCGCAGCTGTTGCTGTCATGCAGCTGGATCGACGCTTTGAAATTGCCTCGCCCCTGCGTCAGGGTGTCAGCGTCATTCTGTATCCCGTCACTGAAGCCCTTCTCATGCCGCGTGACCTTGCCTATTGGGCGGGTGAGAGGCTGCAGTCGGTGTCGCAGCTCGCCAACGAGGTTGATCGACTTCGTGACGAAGAGACCGATAACGCCCAGAGCCTCCTCTTGGTCAACCAGCTCCGTAGTGATAACGAGAACTTACGAAATCTTCTCAATCTGAAATCCAATGCCTTTCCAGAGAGTCGAGCCGGTGAAGTCCGAGCAAGCCTAAAAGACGGGCTCGCTCGAAAGGTTCTTATTGACCTTGGCCGTGATCAAGGCGTGTCGGTGGGCGACCCTGTTATCAACAGCGACGGGGTGGTGGGCCAAGTCAGTCGTGTCTTCCCGCTTACCGCGGAGATTCGCCTTCTCTCCGATGAGCAGCTTTTTGTTCCTATATTTCTTCCCCGCAGCGGTGTGCGCGGTATTACTCAAGGCAGCGGACAGGCCGATGAGTTTCGCGTGCGCTACGTGAATCTAGCTGCAGAGATTCAAGAAGGTGATGAGGTGGTCACCTCGGGGCTCGATGGCCTTTACCCAGCAGGCCTGGCGGTGGGCCGGGTCTCGGTAGTGGTGCCTGCTGCACAAGGTCAGTTTCCCACGGTCATTGCAATTCCCGCGGCATCGGTCGCCCGCTACAAAGAAGTTCTTGTCATTCTTCGCAATGGGGGTGCTGAGGCTGCTAAAAGCGCGGGCGGCAAGCAAGAAACTCCTGTCGCCAGTGCCAGCCCAAAGCCAGCCGCACCTTCTGCGCCTACAAATCCTAACGCTGCGACCCCACGCCCATGAGACCCCAGGCCGTTATTGGCAGAGCCCCAAGCCTTCGCTTTATTGCGGCCACCATGGCTGCTGCACTTGTCTTTAATTTCCTGCCCTGGGCGCCAAACTGGCCAGTGCCCGACATGCTCGCCATCGTGCTGGTCTTTTGGAACATCTTTCTTCCGAGTCGTATTGGCCTTGCGCCTGCATGGCTGCTTGGACTGGTCATGGACGTTCACCAAGGTGTTCTCTTGGGTCAGCATGCGCTTGCCTACTCCATCCTAAGTTATGGAGCCATTACCCTGCATCGTCGTATCCCTGACTTCCAAGCTTGGGGACAAGTTGCCCACCTCTATCCGCTTTTTCTTGTCTCACTTGCCAGCGTCTTTGCAGTGCGTTGGATGGTTGAGGGGCTTGGGCCAGACAGCAGCTTGTTTCTTCAGCCTGCTGCAGAGGCCTTGCTATGGGTCTTCGTGAGTCGCATTATTCAACTTGTCTTGCAACGAAAATCTCGGCCGGGACGCATGCGGACACGAAAGCCCGTTGCCCCCGTGAAGACCTAACGTCGTCGCAATGGAGTTCAGCAACCAGTCAAACTCGGACTTTCGACAAAGGGCCTCGTTTGCGGCGCTGGCCATCTCAATTGGTCTTGCCGCCCTTGCCATGCGTTTCGGACAGCTACAGGTCTGGCAACATGAGGATCACGCCGCAAAGGCAGAAGAAAATCGAGTCGCACTTCTTCCTATTCAGCCGCCTCGTGGGCGAATTTTTGATCGCTACGGCGAGACACTAGCTCGCAACGATGCAGGGTTTTCGCTGGAAGTTGAGCCCTTTCAGGCGAAAAACTTAAATCGAACGCTTGAAGAAATTGGTAAGGTCATCGAGCTTAAACCTGCCGAGATTAGCCGCTTCAAGCGCGCCGCCGCAGAGGCTCGCCGATTCGACAGCATTCCTCTGAAGACTAAGCTCACCGATGAAGAGGTGGCCCGACTCGTAACCCGAGTCACAGAGATACCGGGCGTTAACATTCAACAACGAACTATTCGTAGCTACCCATTCAGTGACTCCTCCTCCCACCTGCTTGGACATATTGGCCGCATCTCCCGCGCAGACCGAGAAAAGTTAACCGAGACCAATCTTATTGAGGACTACTTCGGAATCAGCCATATTGGAAAGCTCGGCATTGAGAAAAGCTACGAAGGAGCCCTTAAGGGGGTTCCAGGTTTTCAGAAGATTGAAGTCACGGCAAGCGGTAGGCTGGTTCGCGAGCTTGATCTGAAACCCCCTATTCCCGGTAAAAACCTTCAGCTATCCATTGACCATGGACTGCAAAAAATGGTGGAAGAGGCTTACGCCGGACGACGTGGTGCCCTTGTGGCAATGTCGCCCACCACTGGTGAGCTCTTCGCCATGGTCTCTATGCCGAACTTCAACCCCAACTCCTTTGTTGACGGCATTGACCCTGACCTCTGGAACCAGCTGAATCAGTCGCCCGATGTGCCCCTACTCAACCGCGCCTTACGAGGCATCTACCCTCCGGGCTCCACCTACAAACCCTTTATGGCCGTCGCAGCACTTGCATCAGGGGCGCGCACACCCGAGGAGGCCATTCAAGACCCAGGCTATTTCATGCTCGGTAATCACAGGTTCCGTGACTACAACCCCAAAGGTAACGGACGTGTCGACCTTAAAAAATCCATCGTGGTCTCAAGCGACACCTACTACTACAAGCTTGCCCATGACATGGGGGTGGACACCATCCACCGGTTTATCTCGCCATTCGGCTTTGGCCGCACAACGGGTATTGACATTGAAGGCGAGACAGCCGGTATCCTGCCTTCCTCCGAATGGAAGCTCAAGCGATTTGGAAAGGAATGGCTCACGGGCGAGACACCCTCCATTGGAATCGGGCAGGGCTACAACGCCTTCACCGTGCTGCAGCTGGTTCGCGCAACAGCAGCGCTTGCCAATGGGGGTAAGCTACTTCGCCCCAGGCTTGTTAAGTCCGTTGAAAACTCTCAGACCGGCGAGCAGGTTGAACTGCCGCCCATCGTGGAGCGCAGCCTCAACTTCAATCAAGAGTGGCTTGACATCGTGCACGAGGCGCTCGTTGAGGTAAACCAATCGGGGACGGGCGCGCGCGTGATGGCAGGCGTTCCTTACAGTGTTGCGGGTAAAACAGGTACTGCTCAAGTCTTTAGCGTGAAACAAGACGAGCTCTACGAGGAAGAGAAGGTTCCCGAAAGACTGCGCGATCATTCGCTCTACATCGCATACGCCCCGGCCGACAATCCCAAGGTGGCAGTGGCTGTGGTGGTAGAAAATGGCGGCTTTGGAGCGGCCGCGGCTGCGCCGCTTGCCCGTAAAGTTTTTGACTATCTTTTGGTCACACGAAAAAAAGAGGGGCGTGAGCTGCCATGAATGACCGTCGTGCTGACGAGGGCTGGCGAGCCTTTTCGCTTTGGTTGAGGCAGCGCTTCTTTGCCATGGATCAGCCCCTGTTTTTTATTTTCATTGGGCTGGCTGGGCTAAGCCTTCTTGCGGTTTACAGTGCAAGCCACGAAGAGCCCGAGCGTTTCTTCAACCACCTACGAAACCTGGTTGTTGCCGCGTTCATCATGCTCATGCTCGCGCAGATTCCCTCGACCTGGCTTCAGAAAGTTGCAATACCTCTCTATGGGCTCGGCCTAGTCCTTCTCCTTGCGGTTGCACTTTTTGGGGACACCTCCAAAGGCGCAACACGTTGGCTCGATCTCGGCATCACCCGCATACAGCCCTCTGAAATCATGAAGATTGCCATGCCCCTTATGCTCGCATGGGTCGTGCAGCAACGCGAAGGGCTAAGAACCCTTCGGGACTGGCTGGTGGTTGCAGGCCTGCTCGCCATACCTGTCTTGGTTATTCTGAATCAGCCCGACCTTGGAACTGCCATTCTTGTGGCGGCTTCGGGTATTTTTGTTCTCTATCTAGCAGGCATGTCCTGGCGGCTGATTGCCTTGGTGGGCGGGGGCATAAGCATCGTTCTCATTATCCTGGTGGTCTTTGGCGACAGTCTTTGTACCCAAGGTGTCGACTGGCCTGGCATTAGGGAGTATCAGAAGCAACGAGTCTGCACCCTGCTTGACCCTCATCGCGATCCCCTCGGAAAAGGCTTTCATATTCTGCAGTCCATGACAGCTGTTGGATCCGGAGGCCTATGGGGTAAGGGCTGGTTAAAAGGCACTCAGGCCCAGCTCGACTTCATTCCCGAACGCGATACCGATTTTATTTTTGCGGGTTTTGCCGAAGAGTTTGGTTTTCTGGGTGCCGCTATTTTAGTGGCCCTTTACCTCGCGCTTATTCTTCGGGGCCTCTGGATTTCACTCGGGGCGCCTACGCCCTTTGGCAGACTACTCTCAGCAAGCCTGGCCTTAACCATCTTCACTTATGCGTTTGTGAACCTTGGAATGGTGACAGGGCTTCTCCCCGTGGTCGGAGTGCCCCTTCCCTTCATGTCTTATGGCGGTACGGCACTGATTACCCTGGGTGTTGGCTTAGGGCTCATTATGAGCATCGCCCGCGACCGGTCGCAGGTGACTCAGGGCTTCAGTCTTCAGGGTTAAAAAATGGCATTGACAACGGATGCGGTTGAAATTGCCAACCTCATACTAAGTGGCTTTCATCGCCATTACGGCCTTTTCCGTTATAACGCTCAACAGGCGAAGACAGCATTCGAGGCCGGTCGCTACGGGGCCATCCGCGAGCTCGCAAAAGAGCGCATTGCCTTTTACGACGAGCGGGTCAAAGAGACAACCGATGCCCTCATGGCAAAGTCCTCCTCCATCGCTTTGAATGAGGGTACTTGGGCCGAAGTTAAAAAGGCCTTCATCATGCTACTCACCGACCACAAGCAGCCCGAACTCGCAGAGTCGTTTTTTAATTCCATCACCACGCGCATCCTTCGTCGCACCGACTACGGAGGCGAGAATCTTTTTGTTAGGCCAGCTGTTGCCACCGACTACCTCGACTCCGACCCACCCTCTTACCGCGTCTATTACCCGCGATCCGAAGGCCTACAGAGCTGCCTAACCCGCATGGCCATCGACTTTGGCCTGGCCTGTCGTTGGAATGACATTCAACGAGACCTTCGACGCGTTATTCGGGCCGCCGCTGTAACCTTTCCAAGGCCTTTTCAAACTGCAACCGATTTTCAAGTACATGTTTTAAGGTCGCTGTTTTTCCGAAATAAGGGTGCCTACATTATTGGGCGCATCATGAATGACGGAACGCCAACGGGTTTCGCTGTGCCTGTTTTACGCAACTCCAAAGGCGAGCTTTACCTTGACACCATTCTGTTTGACCCGGACCAGATCTCCGTCCTGTTCTCTTTTTCCCGGGCCTACTTTATGGTGGATATGGAGGTGCCTTCGGCCTATGTGCAATTTCTAAGAAGCATCATGCCGCATAAGCCCGCAAGCGAGCTTTACACCATGCTTGGGCTGCAGAAGCAAGGCAAGACTCTTTTTTATCGGGACTTCTTACACCATCTGCGTCACTCCAACGACAGGTTCTGTCTTGCTGAAGGCATTAAAGGGCTCGTGATGCTTGTCTTCACACTGCCATCTTTTCCTTACGTTTTTAAGATTATTAAAGATAAGCGTGCTAAGGATGTCACACGCGAACTCATTGCCTCGAAGTACCAACTGGTCAAGCTGCACGATCGGGCGGGACGCATGGCCGACACCTGGGAATACTCAAGCGTTGAATTCCCTAAAGACCGTTTTGAGCCGAGTCTTCTTGAAGAGATTCGGGAGTTCGCCCCGAGCATGCTTGAAGAAAGCGATGGTCGGCTTGTTATTCGTCACTTGTACATTGAGCGTCGAATGGTTCCGCTCAACATCTATCTTGAACATGCCACCGAGACCCAGGTTGATCAGGCCATTAAGGAATACGGAGATGCCATTCGTCAGCTTGTTGCTGCCAATATTTTTCCAGGAGACATGCTTTATAAAAACTTTGGCATGACACGACATGGGCGTGTTGTATTTTACGACTACGATGAAATCCAGTACCTCACGCAGTGCCAGTTCCGAAAGATTCCCGAGCCACGTACACCCGAAGACGAGATGGCCAGTGAGCCTTGGTACACCGTAGGCCCGAACGACGTCTTTCCCGAAGAGTTCGCTCAGTTTTTGCTTGGCCAACTCAGGCTTAGGATTCCATTTATGAAGTATCACCAGGAACTTCTCGAGGCCCAGTACTGGCAGTCCCAACAGGAAAAAATAACACGAGGCTTTTTAGAAGATGTCTTCCCTTATCCCGATCATGTTCGGTTTTGTAACCGCCCCGAGCTTGATCAGCCAGCGGTCCGTGTATCTCGACTTCCGGCTTAATACCTCGCCGCCCTAACAGCTCTTTTCTTCTTTTAATTTCTAATTCGGCTCGCTTATGTCAGGACCCCTTGAGTTTGACACCATCATTGTTGGCGCTGGAAGCGCAGGCTGCCTTTTGGCCAATCGGCTCTCGGCGCAGCGTGGTCAACGTATCTTGCTGGTCGAGGCTGGGGGTGAAGACGACTGGTTCTGGATCAAAATCCCCGTGGGTTATCTTTTCACCATTGCCAATCCACGGACTGACTGGTGCTTTCAGACCCAGCCCGAGCCAGGGCTCGCAGGTCGCTCCATTCACTATGCGCGAGGACGAGTCCTTGGTGGGTCCTCCTCAATTAACGCCATGATCTACATGCGAGGTCAGTCCTACGACTACGATCAATGGGCGGACCTTACAGGCGACGAACGCTGGCGCTGGAATGGCGAGAACGGTCAGACCCTCGACATTTATAAATCGCTAGAGAGCTATTTTGCTGGCGCCAATAACTGGCATGGTCAGGTTGGTGAGATTCGTGTCGAGACCCCACGCGTCAAATGGAAAATTCTTGATGCCTGGCAACAGGCGGCGGCCGAGCAGGGCATTCCAAGCATCGAGGAGTTCAACCGGGGTAACAATGAGGGCTGTGCCTACTTTCATGTTAACCAACGCCGCGGCAGGCGTTGGTCCATGGCCGACGCCTTTCTTCATCCTGTCCGTCACCGAGAGAACCTCTCTGTGTTTACCCATACGCAGACTCTTCAGGTGCTGTTTGAAGAAAACCGTGAGCGTCGCCCCTCCGACCAGTCGGCCTGGGCCAATGCAGCGTTGCGAGCGCGTGGTGTTCGCCTTCTTAAGGACGGTCAGATCATTGAGGCCCGTGCGCGCAAAGAAGTTATTCTTTCGGCAGGTGCGATTGGCTCACCCCATATTCTCCAGGCCTCCGGCATCGGTGACCCCAAGCATCTCGAACAGTTTTATGTTCCCGTTCACCAAAACCTACCTGGCGTCGGCCAGAATCTACAGGACCACCTTCAGATTCGCACCATTTTCAAAGTTAAGAATGCACGTACTGTGAACAGCCTGTATGCCAACCCTTTATCGCGCATAGGCATGGCCTTGCAATACGGGCTTCTAAGGCGGGGGCCCATGACCATGCCACCTTCAACCCTTGGCGCCTTTACCAAGAGCGACCCCTCGCAGCCCTCGGCCAACCTTGAGTGGCATGTACAGCCTCTTTCGCTTCCAAAGTTTGGGGAGGCCTTGCACGAGTTTGACGCCATTACACCCTCTGTCTGTAACCTTCGGCCAAGCTCCCGGGGTCAGGTTCTTCTGCAGCACTCCGACCCGTTGCAGGCGCCCGCCATTTCCTGCAACTACCTGTCCACTCAAGAGGACCTCGACATTGCAGTAAAGGGCATTGCAATGACCCGCGAGATCATGCAGTCTGAGGCTCTTGCTGCTTATGAGCCGCAAGAGCTCCTACCTGGCTCCGAGAAGGTCTCGCAGGAAGACCTTCAGACAGCTGCGCGCGAACTCGGAACCACCATCTTCCATCCCGTGGGGACCTGCGCCATGGGACGCGTCAACGCAGACGGGACATGCGAGAACCCTCTTACCGTTCTAGACACCAGCTTTCGTCTGCGAGGAATTGCTGGGCTACGCGTGGTTGATGCCTCGGCCATGCCCACCATTACCTCGGGCAACACCAATGCGCCTGTCATGCTCATGGCAGAACGGGCTGCACGCGAGATTCTCGCTACGCGCTGAGACGGTTCGCACAAACACTCACGAAAGTCCCGCCCATGAACAGTTCTGAAACTAGCCCGAGGCCCGCGACCCCAAAGACAACCCATTTGGGTCTTAGGTCCTACGAGGACGGAGTCTGGTGTCTGGACTCGGGCTACTTTCGCGATTCCTTTGATGCCGTGCACCTTATTGAAGACAACGGGGAACTGGCGGTGATTGATGCCGGCACTCAGTACTCGGTACCACGCATTCTTCAAGCCATTGAAAGCCTTGGCCTCACCCCCGATGACGTTCGCTACATCCTCCTAACCCATGTTCATCTTGACCATGCGGGGGGTGCGGGCCTGTTGGCCGATCATTGCCCGCGCGCGAAGGTGGTCGTTCATCCCCGCGGAGTGCGCCATCTCATCGACCCAAGCAAACTCTGGCAGGCTGTCTGCCAGGTCTACACCCAGGAGGTCGCAGAACGTGACTACGGTGGCATGGTTCCCATTCAGCCCACCCGAATTATTGAAGGCACAGAAACACTGACGCTTAGGCTTGGCTCTCGTCAAATTCATTTTTGGGATGCGCCAGGCCATGCCCTTCACCATGTTTTTATTGTTGATGAGGGCTCCAATGCCATCTTCACCGGCGACACCTTTGGCATCTCTTACCGCGAGCTCGACAGCCCCCAGGGTGCCTTTACCTTCATCACCAGCTCCCCAAGCCAGTTTGATCCCGAAACTCATCGCGCCTCCGTGACACGGGTCATGCAGGCTAAGCCCAAGGCGGTCTACTTGACCCATTACTCCGAACTTCGCCAAGTTGAGGCGGCAGGCGAAGCCCTGCTGGAACAAATCGATGGCTACGCAGCCCTGGCAAGCCAGCATCATCATCGAGATCAAGGTCGGGCGCAGGCCATCATGGCGGATCTTCAAGATCTGCTCTTTAATCAAATTAAAGCTCATGGCAGCCCAGTGACTGAGGACGAGCTAAAAACACTTCTTGCCCTCGACCTACGACTTAATGCCGACGGTCTTGTCTGCTGGCTTGATCGAGTCAGGGCGGGTTCCTGATTCAGGGGGAATCTCGGGCCTAAGGACCCTATAATCGGAGTCCCTATGAATGATTCCTCAAAAGCCCTTCAAGAGGCACTTCGTGCAGACTCACAGTCCCCTTTAGCGGATCCCGGACACGCTGCATCACCAGGCCAGCCCAACGGGCTGGCTCAGGCTCCTGCCTTTGAAAGTCTAGGGAAGGCTCTTGCCCAGCGTATTCTAATTATCGATGGTGCCATGGGCACCATGATTCAGCAGTACAAACTAACAGAAGAGCACTACCGCGGCGAGACGGGCGAACATGCAGTGGCCTTGAACAGTGAGCAGCAGGCCGTTCTTGATCAGGCAATTGCCAAAGGTATCGACCTTAAAGGGAATAACGAGCTTTTAAGCATTAGCCAGCCCGCACTCATTAAGACTATTCATAGTCAGTACCTTGAAGCGGGCGCCGATATTATTGAAACCAACACCTTCGGTGCAACCTCGGTCGCGCAGGACGACTACCACTTGGCCGGGCTCGTTCGTGATATGAACATCGCCTCAGCTAGGCTCGCCTGCGAGGCGCGCGATGCCTTCTCAACGCCTGACTGGCCGCGGTTTGTGGCGGGTGCCCTTGGTCCAACGCCACGCACCGCTTCCATATCTCCCGACGTCAACGACCCAGGTGCACGCAACATCACCTTCGATGCGCTCGTGAACGGCTATCTTGAGCAGGCCGAGGCCTTGCTCGAAGGTGGCATCGATCTGTTTCTAGTTGAAACCATCTTCGACACACTGAATGCCAAGGCAGCTATTTACGCCCTTGAGCAGCTTTTTGAAACCCGTGGCAGGCGCTGGCCCGTCATGATCTCAGGCACTGTTACTGATGCCTCGGGCCGCATTCTGTCGGGCCAAACCGTGGAGGCCTTCTGGAACAGTGTTCGTCACGCAAGGCCCATCACCGTTGGGCTCAACTGTGCTTTAGGTGCCGCCCTGATGCGCCCCTATGTTGAAGAAATCTCAAAACTCGCCGATACCGCTATCTGCATCTACCCCAATGCGGGGCTTCCTAACCCCATGGCAGCAACAGGCTTTGACGAGACCCCGCCCATTACCTCAGAGTTTTTAAAAGACTTCGCCTCAAGCGGCTGGGTCAACGTGGTGGGAGGCTGCTGCGGAACAACACCTGACCATATTCGTGCCATCGCCCAAGCCGTAAGTAGCTTCAAGCCCCGACCTCTCGCATTCACAAAAAATTCTGCGACAAGGCTTTCCGGTCTTGAGCCCCTCAACATTAACGAGAGCTCGTTCTTCGTAAACGTGGGTGAACGCACCAATGTCACGGGATCCAAGCAATTTGCTCGACTCATTCTTAATGGCGATTTCGAGAAAGCCGTGGATGTCGCCCGGCAACAGGTTGAGAACGGGGCTCAGGTGATTGACATCAACATGGATGAGGCCATGCTTGATTCCAAGGCCGCCATGACAAGGTTCTTAAACCTTATTGCCTCCGAGCCCGATATCTCGCGCGTGCCCATCATGATTGACTCCTCAAAATGGGAAGTGATCGAGGCGGGCCTGAAATGTGTGCAGGGCAAGGCCATCGTCAACTCCATCTCCCTTAAAGAGGGTGAGGAACCCTTTTTATATCAGGCCCGTGAGTGCATGAAGTACGGTGCTTCGGTGGTCATCATGGCCTTCGATGAGCAAGGGCAGGCCGACACCCTTGATCGCCGCAAGGCCATCTGCCAGCGCGCCTACACACTGCTGCGAACGGAACTCGATTTCCCTGCCGACGACATCATTTTCGACCCCAATATTTTCGCCATTGCCACGGGTATCGACGAACACAATCGGTATGCCATCGACTTCATTGAGGCTACACGCTGGATCCGCGAGAACCTCCCGGCCGCCAAAGTGTCGGGTGGCGTCTCCAATGTCAGCTTTTCATTCCGTGGCAATGACGCCGCGCGCGAGGCCATTCATACCGTCTTCCTCTACCACGCGGTAAAAGCGGGTATGACCATGGGCATTGTCAATGCCGGCCAGCTTGGTGTTTACGAAGACCTTGATCCTGTGCTTCGCGAGCATGTCGAGGACATTATTTTCGACAGGCGCCCCGACGCCACCGAACGCATGATTGAGCTTGCCGGACAGTTGAAATCGGGCGAACGTAAAGAAGAAGAAAAGCTGGCGTGGCGTGGTCTTGATGTCGAGAAAAGGCTTGAGCATGCTCTAGTGCATGGCCTTACTGAGTTTATCGTTGAGGACACCGAAGAGGCGCGACAGCTTATCCAAAGCCGGTCGGGTCGACCCATTGAGGTTATTGAGGGCCCCCTCATGACGGGCATGAATGTTGTGGGCGACCTCTTTGCCCAGGGCAAGATGTTTCTTCCCCAGGTGGTTAAGTCTGCTCGCGTTATGAAGGCGGCCGTGGCCCACCTGGTGCCTTACATTCAAGAAGAGCAGGCAGCCAGCGGTCAGACCAAGGCCAAGGGCAAAATGATTCTCGCCACGGTGAAGGGCGACGTGCACGACATTGGAAAGAACATTGTCTCGGTTGTTCTTCAGTGCAACAACTTCGAAGTCGTGAACCTTGGCGTCATGGTTCCGGCTGCACAAATCATTGCTGCAGCCAAAGAGCACAATGCCGACATCATTGGCCTTTCAGGGCTCATCACGCCATCGCTTGAAGAGATGGCCACGGTGGCTCGTGAAATGGAACACGACGAATGGTGTCGCTGCCGCCAGATCCCTTTGCTCATCGGAGGCGCCACAACATCCCGCGTTCATACGGCTGTGAAAATTGCACCGCATTACTCAGGCCCCGTGATCTGGGTGCCCGATGCCTCTCGGTCTGTTCCTGTTGCGCAGTCTCTTACCAGCACCGAGGAGCAGAAGGCCAGCTATCTGGGCGACCTGTTCAAGGACTACGCCAAATTGCGCGAGCGCCACGCCAATAAGCCCACGGCGCGCATGCTAAGCCTTGAAGAGGCCCGAGCCAATTCGGCGAAGGCTGACTTTGGTCGGCCTGTTCCGCAGCCCAAGGTCACTGGCCGTCGGCTTCTCAAGGCTTTCCCACTGGACGACCTGGTCGAAACCATCGACTGGACTCCCTTCTTCCAAACCTGGGACCTCGCCGGACCTTTCCCCGCCATTCTTGACGATGCCGTCGTGGG
This sequence comes from Burkholderiales bacterium, assembly GCA_030828265.1. Taxonomy (GTDB): domain Bacteria; phylum Pseudomonadota; class Gammaproteobacteria; order Burkholderiales; family Burkholderiaceae_A; genus Hahnella. The sequence continues at coordinate 20,783 of JAURCW010000002.1, forward strand.
CGAGCAGGCGCGGCAGCTTTATGCAGACGGAAAGGCCATGTTGCGAAGGCTGATTGAAGGCCGTCAACTTACGGCCAATGGCGCCTTTGGCCTTTGGCCTGCCAGGCGTACCGCGCCCGAAGATATCACCTTGTTCACAGGCCCCGACCTTGGCACTGAGCTTTTCACCTGGGTGGGCTTGCGTCAACAAACGGAAAAGCCCAGTAATGAGCCGAACAAATCTCTGGCCGACTACGTGTTGCCTATCACCGACCAAGGGGATGATTACCTTGGCGTGTTTGCCGTAAGCATTCATGGGGCCGATAAGCTTGCCCAGAAGTACGAGGCCAAAGGCGATGACTACAACGCCATCCTTATGAAGGCGCTTGCTGACCGACTGGCCGAGTCGTTTGCAGAAGAACTTCATCGCCGCGTGCGCACCGAATTCTGGGGCTATGCCGCGTCCGAGTCCCTAAAAAATGACGAGCTTATTGCTGAGCGTTACCAGGGTATTCGGCCTGCGCCCGGCTATCCATCCTGTCCCGATCACTGCGTGAAGCCCGAGTTATTTCAGGCGCTCGGTGCCAAAGACATGGCAATGACGTTGACTGAAAACCTAGCCATGCTGCCCGCATCGGCCGTCTGTGGTTTTTATTTCTGGCGGCCCGAGGCTCAGTATTTCAATCTCGGGCCCATAGCCGATGACCAGCTCAACGATTACGCCCAACGTGCCAATGTATCCATCGAGCTTGCTCAACAAAGACTTGCTAGCCTGCTCGCCTAGCAAGGCTCTTCTCATCCAGGCTAGGCAGTTTCCCAGATCACAGGGTCCCCTTTTTCTTCAGCAAGTTTAAGCATTGCAATAAGGGGGACAAGCCGGCTCGCAAGGCTTACGGGAACGGGCCGAGCAGACACGGAGGATGGCTCCTGCATGTCCAGAGCGTCCTGCGCCTCGTGTTCTTGCTCTTTCTTTTTCTCCTCGCTCCGAATAAAGGCCTGCAAGGCCTCCATGTCATAAAGGAGTTGGGCAAGGCGTTCATGCACCCAGATCCCCGGCACATGAAACTCCAAGTTCAACTCCGAAAAAATGGTCTCAACCACCTTATCCATCATGACAAACGGCGCCGCTTTTCGGGTGCTAAAACGAATCACAAAAACTCCTTTTGGGCAGAGTCCGAAGACTTGCTACAGTCCATTCATTATGAAGCTTCTTCTAAGCCTTTTTGTGGGCCTTGGTCTATTTGGCTGTACCCCAGAATTAAACTGGCGTGTGCATCGTGAGCCCGACACGAACTGGCAGGTGTCCTTTCCTGCCAAGCCTGTCTCTGTTAAACGAACGATAGCACTAGCCGACCCGCCAAATTCAACCATTGAGTTGCAGCTTTGGGCAGCGAATGTGAATGAGGTGCGTTACACCATTGGACATGCCCGTTGGCTGGGCGAGCAGCGCGACCCTTCTGGACAGGAGCTGCTTGCCAAGTACCTCGAATCGGCCATGCTCAGCAACATCGCTGCATACCAAAAGGCCTTTGATTCAAGCAGCTCCAGGGCCTTAGCTCCGCCCACTGGCGATGTCACCGTTCGGCCACTGCTTAAAGCCGTCGGAACAATCACTCTTAATCCGAAGCAGGGTCCCGTCGATGCTCAGATGTGGATGCAGACCCACGTTCGTGCGGATGATGTGGTGGAGGCGATTGTGCTTGGGCCTGCAGACGCGTTCTCGGACGAGGCGGCCGAGCAATTCATAAGCTCATTTAAGCCTAGACTTTAATGGCATCCGGTCGGTCAAGGCCTCGCCGCATGTAAATGGCCTTGGCCATGTGTGCGGGCTCAACCGTCTCGGCCTGCTCAAGATCCGCCACCGTTAATGCAACACGCAATAGGCGATCATGCACCCGCAGGCTGTTTCCCGAGACATTCAT
>JAURCW010000178.1 GCA_030828265.1 Burkholderiales bacterium
CCGCAAGTAGAAGAACGGTCAAGCCTTGCTCACGTGCAACCCAAACGGCAAACCATGTTGCAAAGCAGGCAAAAAACGCCCAAATTGCAGCCATGGCCCCGCCAAGAACTTGTGAACGGACAAGCGCAAAGTAAAGGGCCGCGATCCAACCAAGACAGGCGATAAAGAGTACGACAGGTGCTAGTGCATAAAAGTCAAAGTAGACGTTATGCAACAGCAGACTTGTCATCGTGAAAAAAGCAACCGAAACAGCAAGGCATGGGCCACGACCAAGAGACAAGAGCCTTAGCCACTCAAGAAGCGTAAGTGCCAAAACAAGGGATACAGCCTGAATAAACCACTGGGCCGGTGCCATCAGTGCAAAAGGTACAACAACTGCAAATAGTCCAAGGGCCGTTAGGATGCGAACAAGCAAAATAGACTATTTGACGCAGTGGATGTTGTCAGTTGGTACGGATGCTCGGCATGGTCTGAGATGCCAATTGGCCCGAGGTACGCCCAAATCGTCGTTCTCGTACCAGGTAACTCTCGATTGCCTCACGCAAGACAGTGCCATCAAAATCGGGCCAATGAACATTCGTGAAAAAGAGTTCGGTGTACGCAAGCTGCCAAAGCATGAAATTACTAATGCGCTGTTCTCCACCGGTTCGAATGAAGAGATCGGGCTCAGGCAAATCGGAAAGAGCAAGATAAGGACGAATGGAATCTTCAGTAAGCCTAGGTGTCCCACTGCGTTGAACACCATCCTGCTCAAGAGCTTTGTTCACGGCATTCAACACATCCCAACGTCCGCCGTAATTCACTGCAACCGTTAGAACCATACCCTCGTTACCGCGTGTTCGTTCGACGGAGTCACGTATAGCCTTTCTTAGGGGCTCCGAAAAACCGTCCAGGTCTCCAATGATGCGTAACTGAATACCATTGCGGTGAAGCTCCTTCACCTCTCGGCGCAGCGCCCTTAGGAAAAGCGCCATTAAAAAACTGACCTCATCCTCAGGCCGACGCCAGTTCTCCGAGCTAAAGGCGAAGACAGTTAAGGCCTTAATGCCGATTTCAACAGAGGCCTCTACCGTTTTTCGCAAAGCTGACAGACCGCGCTCATGCCCCGCAACACGGGGGAGCCGACGCGACGAAGCCCAACGACCATTGCCATCCATAATAATGGCGACGTGCTGTGGAATCGCATGCACCTCAGGGACAAGCTGCGTCGTGCTCGAGGGCAAGGTCATTGAGGCGCCTTCACGTTCCCGGTTGCAGTCTTGTCACACCGCATTAAACGGTCATGACCTCAGCCTCTTTTTGACTGGAGAGCTTGTCAATTTCGGCAACAAAACGGTCGGTGAGCTTCTGCGTATCGTCCTGTCCGCGACGCTCGTCGTCCTCGGAAATAAGCTTTTCCTTGGTGAGCTTCTTAAATTGCTCGATAGCATCGCGACGAATATTACGAACTGCAATTTTTGCATCCTCGGCCTCGGAGCGAACAAGCTTCGTTAACTCTCGGCGGCGCTCTTCAGTAAGCGCAGGCATAGGCACCCGAATGAGGTCCCCGGAGGTCGCGGGGTTCAAACCCAGGTCAGACTCACGAATCGCCTTCTCCACCACAGCCACCATCTTTTTCTCCCAAGGCGTCACACCGATGGTGCGGGCATCGACAAGGGTGATGGAGGCAACCTGAGGCAGTTGTGTCGGCGTCCCGTAATAGTCGACCAGGATATGCTCAAGAAGGCCTGTGTGTGCCCGACCGGTTCGAATTTTTGTGTAAGCCAACTGCAAAGACTCGAGGCTCTTCACCATCTTCTGCTCGGTGGTCTTACTAATTTCTTGGGGATTCATCGTTTCTTACTCCAGTGAGAACGGCAGAGTGCAACTGCCGCGCCTAAACATGAACCAGGGTGCCTTCTGCCTCGCCCTGCACTGCCCTAAGCAAAGCACCTGGCTTTATAAGGCTAATAACCCGAATGGGGAGGCGCTGATCGCGACACAGGGCAAAGGCAGTTGCGTCCATAACCCGAAGATTCTTCGAGATGGCTTCATCAAAGCTAAGCGTTTCAAACCGAGTGGCATCGGCCACCTTAAATGGGTCGGCGCTGTAAATCCCATCGACCTTGGTGGCCTTTAAGACAATCTCGGCGCCAATCTCAGCCCCTCGCAAGGCGGCTGCCGTATCGGTCGTAAAGAATGGATTCCCCGTACCGGCGGCAAAAATAAGAGCCTTACCTTCTTCGAGGTACCGAATGGCCTTGGGACGAATGTAGGGCTCAACAACCTGGTCAATTCGAAGTGCCGACTGCACCCGTGCCTCGATATTCTTCTGACGCATAGCATCTTGAAGGGCAAGGGCATTCATAACCGTTGCGATCATGCCCATGTAATCGGCGGTTGCCCTATCCATACCCGAGGCGCCCAGGGCAACACCCCTAAAGATATTGCCCCCTCCAATAACAATGGCTAGCTGAACTCCGGTTGAAACAACCTTTGAAATCTCATCAACAATGCTATCGATCGTACCCTTGTTAATGCCGTAAGCATCCTCACCCATAAGGGCTTCACCAGACAGCTTTAAAAGAATGCGTCGATAGGCCTGTTTACTCATTTCAATGGCATGCGTAATTGAAGTTCAGCCCCTACCCCCTAGGCTGCCCGTGCGGCGGCCGATTGGGCAGCCACTTCGGCAGCGAAGTCGGTCTGCTTCTTTTCGATGCCTTCACCCACAATGTAAAGCACGAAGCTTGCAATGCTGGCTGACTTGGACTTCAAAAGCTGCTCAATCGTCTGTTTGCCGTCCTCTGCCTTTACGAAGACCTGGCCAAGCAGAGTGACCTCCTTAAGAAACTTTTGAACAGCACCGTCGACCATCTTCTCAGCGATCTCAGCAGGCTTGCCGGATTCAGCAGCCTTCTCCTTCGCGACCCGACGCTCAGCCTCAATCAGCTGGGGGTCGACGCCTGAGGAGTCGAG
>JAURCW010000058.1 GCA_030828265.1 Burkholderiales bacterium
GGTCATGGGCAATGCGCTGGGCCTTGTAGCCCCAGTCCATCATGATGGTGCGAGCAAGCTTAATGGTCTGCGGGTTGGTGGCGTTTAAGAAAAACATGGAGGCTGCCGTGCCCGGGTTAAACGACTTCTTGCCCATGCGACGCAAGAGGTCGCGCATGGCCATTGAGACCTCACCGAAATCAATGTTGACCGGGCAAGGCGAGAGGCATTTATGGCATACGGTGCAATGGTCGGCCACGTCTTCAAACTCTTCCCAGTGAGCAATGCTGACGCCGCGCCGAGTCTGCTCTTCGTACAAGAAGGCTTCAATCAGCAGCGATGTGGCAAGAATTTTATTGCGTGGCGAATAAAGCAGATTGGCGCGCGGCGAGTGCGTGGCACAGACAGGCTTGCACTTGCCACAACGCAGGCAGTTTGCAAAGGAGTCCGCAATGGAGCCAATGGCACTTTGCTGAAGAATAAGGCTCTCGGCATCCATCAGCCCGAAAGAAGGCGTGTAGGCCTTGCGCAGATCGCCGCCTTCTAAAAGCTTGCCCGCGTTAAATCGCTGATGAGGATCTACCTGCTGCTTGTAATCAGCAAAGGCCTTGCGCTCGCCGGGCGTTAGAAACTCAAACTTGGTAATGCCAATGCCATGCTCACCGGAAATAACGCCGTCGAGCTCTTTGGCAATGTCCATCACGCGTGCGACAACCGCGTGCGCCTCTTGCAGCATGTCGTAGTCATCGGAATTGACCGGCAGGTTGGTATGGACATTGCCATCGCCTGCATGCATATGCAGAGCCACAAAGACACGTGACCGAAGTACCTTGGCATGGCAGGCCTCAAGCCGCTCCATCAGGTTACTAAAGGCGAGGCCGGGGAAAAGCCTGCGGAATTGATCCCGCAGTTCCCGCTTCCACGAGACCCGAAGCGTTCGATCTTGAAGGCAATCCAACAAAGTGCGCGCCTTCTGGTCTTCGGGCCAGGCCAACAAATCGAGCCCGAGCTCTGCGAGCCTTTCAGCATGGTCCGCCACCGCGTCATCGAGATGCGTAGCCATTAGGGCCCAGCGCGATTCTGTGTCTTTCAGAATCTCCCCGGCCTCTTCAAGCCTTTGTTCAAGGCTGCGCAGTTGCGCCTCGGGACTTTCGCCCTCTTCGGTTCGATTCAGAATACGCACGCCTTGGTCGGCAATGTCGTTAAGCGCTTGCCGTAAGGCACGGGTGAGCTTGAGCTTGTTATTCAACGAGCACTCAATGTTGATGCGCTCGATGGCATTGGTGTACTCGCCCATCCGATTCAGCGGAATAACGACATCTTCGTTGATCTTAAAAGCGTTCGTGTGCCGAGCAATGGCAGCCGTACGTGATCGGTCGGCCCAGAAGGTTTTTCGGGCCTCGGCCGAGACCGCGACAAAGCCCTCGCCCGAGCGCTGGTTGGCAAGCCGAATGACTTCTGAGGAAGCACGCGCAACAGCGTCGTCGGTTTCGCCAACAATGTCACCAATAAGCACCATCTTGGGAAAGGCGCCCCGCTTGCTTTTCGTGCTGTAACCCACTGCACGCAGGTAACGCTCATCAAGATGCTCAAGGCCAGCCAGAATGGCGCCATCAGGGCGCTGATCAAGATAAGCCTTGATGTCAACAATAGAAGGCACCGCCTCTTGGGCGTTACCAAAATACTCAAGGCAGACCGTACGCACACAGGGAGGCATTCGGTGCAACACCCAGACTGCACTGGTAATAAGCCCATCGCAGCCTTCTTTCTGCACACCAGGAAGCCCGCCAAGCACCTTGTCGGTTACATCTTTGCCAAGGCCCAGACGCCGAAAACGCTGGCCCTCAAGTTTGAGCCTGCGGGTCTCAATGGGGGCGCCTTTGAATTCAGGCATGCCCTGAGGGCCTGCAACCAGTTGCTTAGGCCCATAACGATGAATAGCAAACTCGACCCATTTTTCGTCGTGAATCTTGCCCATGTTGTGGTGATGCCTAACAACCTCAAGCCAGTCCCCGTTAGGATCCACCATGCGCCAGCTTAAAAGGTTATCAATGGCCGTACCCCAGAGAACGGCCTTCTTGCCCCCGGCATTCATGGCGATGTTGCCACCAACACATGAGGCATCGGCCGATGTTGGGTCGACCGCAAAGACAAGCCCCTGGGCCTCTGCGGCTTCGGCGACACGGCGTGTCACCACGCCAGCACCCGTAAAAAGCGTGGCGACCTCACGGTCGAGCCCTAGCGGGCGCAATCGCGTTACCGTTCCAATGGACTCAAGTTTTTCGGTGTTTATGACCGCCGAGCGAGGAGTCAGCGGAACCGCCCCGCCTGTGTAGCCCGTACCACCTCCGCGAGGAATAATGGTGAGTTCAAGCTCCACGCAGGCCTTCACCAGTGCGGCCATTTCGAGCTCGGTGTCGGGAGTGAGTACGACAAAGGGGTACTCCACCCGCCAGTCGGTGGCGTCGGTGACATGCGACACTCTTGAGAGCCCATCAAACTTAATGTTTTGAGGGTCTGTTACCCGGGCAAGACGACGACGAACTTTTTTTCGTAGGCCCTGGGCGTCGTTGAGGTCCGATTCAAACTGTCTGATGGCTTTGGTTGCAAGACCAATAAGCTCAGCAACGCGGCGGTCTCGAACAAGCTCGGGTTTGGGGTCGAATGAAGGCTGTGAGGCCTCGGGCGAGGTAACCGAGGCCACGGATGACAGGCTGTCGCGACGCCGGTCGATTTCTTTAAGCCGATGGAACAAGGCATCCACAAGCTGCTGGCGCCGCCGCGGATTGGCAATGAGGTCGTCTTGCAGGTAAGGGTTGCGACTGACCACCCAGACATCGCCAAGAATTTCGTAGAGCATACGCGCCGAGCGGCCTGTGCGGCGCTCTTGTCGAAGCTCAGAAATAAGCTCCCAGCCCCGCTCTCCAAGAATGCGCCAGACGATTTCCCGGTCGGAGAAGGAGGTGTAGTTGTACGGGATCTCTCGAAGTCGAGACTCTGATGGGTCAAGAACCGAGACGGCCGACAGAAGGGTCGGCGAGACAGGAGCATTCATAATCGTTTAAGTGTAATGGACCCTAGAGGCCGATGACGGCCCAAAGCCTCTTTCCGTTTAGAAACCCTAAAACCTTAGGCGAATTAAGATAGGCCATGGGCGCTGATTATTTACGACGAATTCTTACGGCCCGGGTTTATGACGTCGCCATTGAGACCGACCTCGACCCGGCCCCTAACCTATCGCGGCGGCTTGGCTGCACGGTATTGCTAAAGCGCGAGGACACCCAGCCCGTGTTCTCGTTTAAGCTGCGCGGCGCCTACAACAAGATGTCCCAGCTTAGCCAAGACCAGCTTGCCAAAGGGGTGATTGCCGCCTCGGCTGGCAACCATGCACAAGGCGTGGCCCTTGCGGCTCGTCAGTTGGGCTGCAAGGCGCTCATTGTCATGCCCGTCACCACGCCCAGCGTCAAGATTGATGCGGTCCGCCAGCGGGGGGCCGAGGTCGTGCTTCATGGGGACTCTTATTCCGACGCCTACCTTCACGCACTGGCCCTTGAGAAGGACCAGGGCCTAACCTTTGTTCACCCCTTTGACGATCCGGATGTCATCGCGGGTCAAGGCACGGTGGGTCTAGAAATCCTTCGCCAACATGCCGACCCGATTGACGCCATCTTCGTGGCGGTCGGTGGAGGGGGACTGATTGCCGGAGTGGCGGCGCTTGTCAAACAGTTACGGCCGGAGACGCTTGTGATCGGTGTGCAGACCGAAGACTCCGACGCCATGGCCCAGTCCATCGAGAAGGGTGAGCGGGTCTACCTTCCCGAAGTCGGCCTTTTTTCGGACGGCACCGCAGTCAAACAGGTGGGTGAAGAGACGTTTCGGCTCACGCAAAAATATGTCGATGCCATGCTGCGGGTGGATACCGATGCGGTATGCGCGGCCATTAAAGATGTCTACGAAGACACCCGCGCCATTCAGGAGCCGGCGGGGGCGCTGGCCATTGCTGGGATGAAGCAGTGGGTTGCGAAGAATGGCGCAAGCCGCGCGGATGGCAGCCCTCGAACGCTGGTTGCCATTGCCTGTGGGGCCAACATGAACTTCGATCGCCTGCGTTTTGTGAGTGAACGCAGTGAGATCGGCGAACAGAGAGAAGCCGTCTTTGCAGTCACCATTCCCGAAGAGCGCGGTAGCTTTAAGGCCTTCTGTCAGACCCTCGGGGGGCTTAACGTCACCGAGTTTAATTACCGAATCTCCGACCCTCGGCATGCCCATATTTTTCTTGGGCTTCAGGTCAAGAACCGCGAACAAGCCCATTCCATTGCCGCAACCCTCTCGCAGGCAGGCTTTCATACCTTGGATTTGTCGGACGACGAACTTGCCAAGGCTCACCTGCGTCATCTTGTGGGGGGGCGCTCAGAGCTTGCTGAGAACGAGCAGCTCTTTCGATTTGAGTTCCCAGAACGTCCAGGGGCGCTCATGACCTTCCTAACAACCATGAACCCAAGCTGGAATATTTCACTCTTTCACTACCGCAATCATGGTGCGGACTACGGGCGCATTTTGGTTGGTCTGCAGGTACCGCCGTCTGATCAAGGCCGATTCCTTGAGTTTCTTACCAAACTTGGTTATCGCCACTGGGACGAGTCCAAGCACCCCGCCTATCAGCTTTTTCTGGGTTGTCAGAATTCCTAACAAGCCGAAACTCACCAAGGCCTGATAGGCCCCAAACAACACCAAAGCCTGGTCTTGCGCCGCTATAGTTTGTGGCCATGACAACAAGATCAAGGGGAGAAGCCGTGGTTTCGCTGAACTTTCATGGGAAGAGCAGCATTGCTGTGATTGAAGACGACGAGTCACTTGGACGCCGACTCTGCGACATCCTGATGCTGGAGGGCTGGACGGGTCGTTGGTTTCGTCGGGCAGAGGCGTTCTTAGAGGCTCAGCCTCGACAACGGTTTGATGCGGCACTGGTCGACCTTCGGCTTCCGGGTATGTCTGGGCTGGATCTGCTTGATGTGCAGGGTTCCAAAGCCCCGCAGGCGCAAGCTCCAATTTTCTTCATGCTAACGGGTGATGACCGCGACAGCACCTTGGCTGAGGCCTTTGCCAAGGGTGCCCACGATTTTCTGCTTAAACCCATTCGAGCCAGGGAGCTTGTGGCGCGTCTGGCTGCAGCCCTGCGACGCCAGACGTCCCTATTCGCGCAGGAGCCAGGGCTTCGTAACAATCAAAGCCAAGGGCCATGTCCGAACAGTCTTACCGTGGGGCCGATTCGACTTGACGTGAATTCGCAAAAGGCCTTTCTAAAGGGTCAAGAGGTGCAGCTGACCTCAAAAGAGTGGGCACTTGCATTTTTTATCTTTCAACATATGAATCAAGATCTCGCGCGCACGGTGTTGCAAGAGCAGGTCTTTCGACTCAACCCCCAGGTCCAGACCCGTACGGTCGACACGCATATGTCCCGGCTCAAAACAAAACTGCAGCTACGCCCTGAAATGGGATTTCAGCTTCGATCGCTTTATGGCGCGGGCTACCGTCTTGAACAGCTTGCAGCTTAGGGTGTCAACTAATTTAGATTTAAGCTGGTGAAACACAGTCATATTCTCGTAAAATCAGGAGCCTATGACATTTCAGGTCGTCGCCTTCGGACTCAACCATCAGTCCGCCCCCGTTTCGCTTCGCGAAAGGCTTGCCTTTCCGGCTGAGATCGTTCGAGCAAGTCTTTCGGAGTTGCGCCAGGTGATGGGGCGTTTAGCGCCCGAACAGGCCCTTGTCTCCACCTGCAATCGCACAGAACTTTACATGGCCAGCCACAACCCAGGGCAGGCCCGGCAGCAGGCGCTGGGCTGGTTAGCAGCCCGATCGCAGGTTGGCCACGAGGACCTCATGCATCACCTGTACCAGCACGAGGAGCCCGCGGCTGTTCGGCACGTCTTTCGTGTGGCAAGCGGCCTTGATTCCATGGTTCTGGGTGAGCCCCAAATTCTTGGGCAGCTTAAAGAAGCCGCGCGTCAGGCCCAGGAGGCCGGAAGCCTCGGCTCGAACCTGCACCACCTTTTTCAGCAGGCCTTTTCGGTTGCCAAGGAGGTGCGAAGCAGCACCGAGATCGGTAGCCACTCGGTCTCCATGGCGGCCGCCTCGGTCAAGCTTGCCCAGCGCATTTTTGGCGATCTCTCGCAGACACGCATGCTTTTCATTGGCGCAGGCGAAATGATTCAGCTTTGCATTGCTCACTTTGCCGCCCAGTCGCCCCAAGGCCTCGCCATTGCCAATCGAACCGTTCAGCGGGGCGAGACCTTGGCGAAGAGCTATTCCGGCGAAGCCTTTGCGCTTTCGGATCTCCCTCGGCGGCTTGCAGACTTCGATGTGGTGGTGAGCTGCACCGCCTCAAGCCTGCCCATCTTGGGGCTTGGCATGGTGGAGTCTGCCCTTAAGAAGCGTCGTTACAAGCCCATCTTTTTTGTAGATCTGGCCGTGCCCCGCGACATTGAGCCGGAAGTCTCCAAGCTCTCCGATGCCTTTCTTTATTCCGTGGACGACCTGGCCGGCCTGGTCGAGGTTGGGGTGCAGGCTAGGCGCGACGCCGTTAGCCATGCCGAGGCCATCATCGACCATGGTGTTCAGCGCTACCTGCACTGGAAATCAAGCCGCGAGCAGGTTCCGCTGATTCGAACCGTCAAAGACCATGTGGCTGCCCTACAAGAGGCGGAGCTTGTCGCGGCTCAGAAACGACTTGCGCGGGGCGAGGACACCAACGAGGTCCTTATGGCCCTTGCCCATGGGCTCAGTCAGAAGCTTCTTCACGGCACCTATTCAGCGCTCTCCGACCCCGACCCACAGACCCATCAGCGGGCTGCCCAGATTGTTCCAAGCCTTTTCAAACTTCAAGAACCCACTGAGTCCCAGGCAGACGGTCCGGCGAGCGAGCCCGACCGATGATCAAGCCAAGCCTGCTGACAAAACTTCAGCAGATTCAAGAACGTTTCGCGGTGGTGGAGAGCCTGCTTTCTTCGCCCGATTCGGCCAACGACCTTCAGCAGTTTCGAGCTTTGTCCAAAGAGCGTTCCGACCTCGCGCCTGTGGTTGAGCACTTTGGCGAGCTTCAGAGGTCTGAGCGCGATCTTAAAGAGGCGGAGGCTTGGCTTACTGACCCTGACCTTAAAGAGTTTGGTCAGGAAGAATCTTTGAGGCTTAAGAAACTTCTCGAGGAGCAAGTTGTTGAGTTGCAACGCCTTCTCTTGCCCAAAGATCCTAACGATGGCAAGGCCATTCTTCTTGAGATTCGTGCGGGTACGGGGGGCGATGAGTCCGCACTTTTTTCAGGTGACCTTTTACGCATGTACCTTCGGTTTGCCGAACGCAATCGCTGGAAGACGGAGATGCTCTCGGCAAGCGAATCGGACTTGGGCGGCTACCGAGAGGTTATCGTGCGGCTCGAGGGCTCTGACGTCTATTCCAAATTGAAGTTTGAGTCAGGCGGGCATCGTGTTCAACGGGTACCGGCCACCGAGGCACAGGGACGCATTCATACTTCAGCTTGCACGGTGGCTGTCTTGCCGGAGGCCGACGAGTTGGCCGATGTGGTCTTTAGCCCCGATGAACTTCGTATTGATGTCTTTCGTGCCTCGGGCGCGGGTGGGCAGCACGTGAATAAGACCGAGTCTGCCGTGCGCATCACCCACCTACCCACGGGCATCGTGGCGGAGTGCCAGGACGACCGTAGCCAGCACAAGAACAAGGACAAAGCCATGAAGGTTCTGGCTGCGCGCGTGCGTGACCGCGAACTCGCCGCCCTGCAGCAGAAGGAGGCCAGCGCCCGTAAGCTCATGGTGGGTTCGGGCGACCGCTCCGAGCGTATTCGCACCTACAACTTCCCGCAAGGCCGAATTACTGACCATCGCATCAA
>JAURCW010000113.1 GCA_030828265.1 Burkholderiales bacterium
CAGGCCGCTTGCGGGTATCCATCGGTCGTCTTCGGCAATTAATAAATTAAGGTCTGCGGTCAGTTCATGCCCGCGCGCAAGCAAGGCGGGCAGGTCGGTGCCGGCCATAAACTCGATGGCGCCTCTTACATGACTGCGCTGGGCAAAGATACGTCGGTATTCCTCTTGTTGATCGTCTGGAATACGAGAGCCTGTTGAGGCAATCAGGCCATCCACAATGCGAGTTCCGCGCGCCAGGGCCGATAAGCCCGAGACACTGGGGCCAGACACAAACAAAGGTGTTAGCAAGGGCCCAAGCATGAGGTTGTAAAACGCAGGGGGGGGCACCAGCGAGGGCGCAACGCCCAGAATTTTTTGAATGGGCACGCCTAAGAGTGAGAGCCAGATGGCAACTGCTGCGCCTGCGGAGTGACCGACAACCAGATCAACCTGTTGAATACCAAGCGCCTGAAGAAGGGACTGCAGGTCGTCAGCCATTTCGCGCAGCCCATGGGTGGAGTGACGACCGCAGTGGGTGGCGTCGTGGCCGGGCAGGTCGGGAATTAAAAGCTGAAAGTCAGGCTGGCTGCTAGGCCCCGCGCTGTGACTTTTTAGTAATTCATTAAGGACGGGCCGCCACGACACGCGACTGCCACCGGTGCCATGCAGCATGAGAACAAGGGGCGCCGCGGCCTTGCCCGTAGACCGCCAGCCCGACCAGGCACAGCCCTGAACCTCGAGGTCGAAGGCCTCAAGGCCGGCGGGCATTGAAATTCTTGCATAAGCGGGTTGACGGGACATGTTCAAGTGTCTACTCTGACTGTCATTACTTATTGTCACGTATAAATGACATCTTCAGGTGACTTTGGCGTGACGAAGAAAGGAAGGCCCGCCATGGCGATGCTGCAACGAATTGAAAACGTGCTTCAGACAAGCCTGGTTGCGGCTGAGGCTAAGGGTTCGCCCCCTAAGCTAGGGCAGGCCATGCGCCATGCCGTCTTTCCTGGCGGCGCGCGCATTCGCCCGCAGCTTTGCATGGCGGTGGCACTGGCCTGTGGCGACGATGACCCCAGGCTTTCGGAGAGCTACGGGGCCGCCCTTGAGCTCATGCACTGCGCCTCCTTGGTGCACGATGACCTTCCTTGCTTTGATGATGCCGATCTTCGGCGCGGTCAGCCTTCGGTTCACAAGGCCTACGGTGAAAGGCTTGCCGTGCTTGCCGGTGATGCCCTTATTGTTCTTGCCTTTCGCACCCTGGTGGGCTGCAGGCCCAAGCACCTGGAGCGTCTTCCTGATTTAACCGCCATGCTGGATCAGTCCGTGGGGCCTCCGTTTGGAATTGTGGCTGGCCAGGCCTGGGAGTGTGAGTCGCATGCGGTCTTGGCCGATTACCAGCGGGCGAAGACGGGCTCGCTTTTTACGGCAGCAACCGCCGGAGGCGCGGCCGCAGCCGGCATGGACCCTTCCGCATGGAAGACGCTGGGTGACTGCCTGGGTGAGGCCTATCAGGTGGCCGATGACATTCGCGATGTGGTGGGCGATGCAAGCCTTCTGGGTAAGCCCGCAGGCCAAGACCAGACCCATGACAGGCCCAGTGCCGCCACCCTTTTGGGCCTTGATGGCGCCGTGGCCTTATTTGACCGACTCATGCAAGAGGCCATCGACAGCATCCCCGCCTGTCATGGGGCGGCTCGGCTTCGCGGATTGGTGATGCAGGAGTCGCAACGGCTTGTGCCCACCGAAGGTCCTCACAAGGTGGAGCGTCGGTCCTCGCTTCATTCTTAATCTCTTATGAACTGGCCCGCACTTCGTGATCGGCTCTTAGCAAGCCCGCGGTTTCATCGCTGGGTGCTTGCTATTCCTGGCCTGCGCAGCATCGCACGTCTGCAGTCGCGCCGACTCTTTGACCTTGTTGCGGGCTTTAGCTACAGCCAGGTTTTGCTTTCCTGTGTTGAACTCAAACTCTTTGAGAAGCTAGCTGCGGGCCCGCGTCGCGCCAGTGAGCTTCAGCGAGAACTCGATCTGAACGACCGCAGCTTCGAGGTCTTAACGCGCGCAGCGGTGGCTCTTGAGTTGTTGGAGTGGCGTACGGCCCCGACGGGTGAAATTTCAGCAAAGTCTGCCGCCGATGCGTCCACTGTGGGCACCTCGCAATGGCTTGGCCTGGGCATGTTGGGTGCGGTGGTGGCAGGCAATAAGGCCATTACGGCCATGGTCATGCATCACAAGTCGGTCTACCAAGACTTGGTCGACCCGGTGGCCCTTCTGCGTGATCCTTCCAAGACAACCCAACTGCGCGAATACTGGGCCTACACCCGCGAGAGCATGGGCGAGCCCAACCAGCCCAATCAGCCGAATCCCTCCAGCACGTCCGGCACGCCCAGTCCTTCCAATCAGCCCAGTGCGCCCAAGGCGGCAGGCACCGCCTTAACGCTGCAGCAGGTCTCGGACTATTCCGAGCTTATGGCGGCTTCGCAGCCTTTGGTGGCCGAGCAGGTGCTGGCGGCTTACGATTTCTCCAAGCATCGCTGCTTGCTGGATATGGGCGGCGGGCAGGGCGCTTTTCTGTCGGCTGTCGCGAAGGCGCACCCGCAGCTGCGTCTCATGCTGTTCGATCTTCCCGCCGTGGTGCAAAAGGCTCGCAACGTGCTTGCCGATCAGGGCCTTGGCGGGCGCATAAGTTTTCATGGTGGAAGCTTCTTCTCCGACCCCGTTCCAACAGGTGCTGACCTTATAAGTCTGGTTCGGGTGCTTTACGACCACAGCGATGAGCGGGTGATGACCATTCTGAAATCGGCTCGCCGGGCGCTCTCGGCCCAAGGGGGTTGGCTTTTGTTGGCCGAGCCTATGTCTGGGACGCCGGGTGCTGAGGCCATGGGCGATGCCTACTTCGGTCTTTACCTTCTTGCCATGGGAAAAGGGCGAGCCCGAACCCCCCAGGAGCTGGCCAGGCTCCTCACTCAGGCGGGATTCACGCGGGTTGAAGCCATTCCCACGCGCCTGCCCCTGCAGACGGGCCTGATGCGGGCTTACGCACCACCAGGGTGAACCTCGTCATAGATAAATTGACAACAAAAGTTGTTAAGCCCCATTGACAACTCTGCTGAAAAGAATAGGATTGAAACTGTATAGATAGCTAGACAATAAAAAAGTAAACAAAAAATGACACAACGAACCGCCCAAGCAGTGGTGCTCCAAGCACCCCGAACCCTCGACTGGCGCAGGCTTGCGCTCAGCGAGCCAGGTGCGCAGGACGTTGTTGTGCAAACCTTGTTCAGTGGCATCAGCACTGGAACAGAACGACTTTTCTACACCGGTGAGATGCCAAGCTTTCCAGGCATGGGCTATCCGCTGGTACCAGGTTATGAAACCGTTGCCCAGGTTATTGAGTCCGGCTCAGCTGTAAGTGGCCTCAAGAATGGCGATACGGTGTTTGTTCCCGGCGCGAGCTGCTGGGGCCCGGTTCGGGGGCTCTTTGGTGGGGCTGGCGAGCAGCTGGTTGTGCCAGCGTCACGGCTTGTCAGTCTTCGCGAGGACCTTCAAGAGCAGGCGGTGTTACTGGCGCTTGCGGCCACAGCCCATCACGCCATTAACCGTGACGCTCTGCCCGACCTGGTGGTTGGCCACGGAACGCTTGGGCGTTTAGTTGCGCGTCTTACCGTGGCTCTGGGTGGTCATCCCTTGGTCTGGGAAGTGAACCCTGCTCGGCGTGCAGGTAGTCAAGGCTACCGAGTCTCGGCGCCTGATGACAGCAAAGGCCAGCGGTTTCAAACCATTGTTGATGTCAGTGGCCATGCACCAAGTCTTAATGAATGGGTGGCCCATCTTGCTCCCGGAGGAGAACTTGTTCTCGCCGGTTTCTACACCGAATCGCTTGCAATGAGCTTCGTGCCCGCCTTCCTTCGTGAGGCTCGTCTTCGTGTGGCCGCCCAGTGGCAGCCCGAGGATATGCTTGCCGTCCGTTGTCTGGTTGAAGAAGGAAAACTCTCGCTGGAGGGACTTGTTACACACACACGGCCCGCAAGTGAAGCGGCAGCCGCATACACACAGGCCTTTGATGATGAGGCCTGCTTAAAGATGGTTTTGGACTGGAGGAATCTGCAATGACGCTTGATGCAAAGGGTGCACCCATTCAGTTCATGATGAAGACGCGGCTTACCGCTGAGGCTGCGATGGAACCGGACCCCGTTCATACCGGGCCGGTCACGAAAGAAACACAAATTATTGCCATCTATGGCAAGGGTGGCATTGGCAAAAGCTTTACGCTCGCCAACCTTAGCTACATGATGGCCCAGCAGAGTAAGAAGGTTCTGCTCATTGGCTGCGACCCCAAGAGCGACACGACGTCTTTGTTGTTTGGTGGCAAGGCCTGTCCCACCATTATCGAGACTTCGTCGAAGAAAAAACTTGCCGGTGAAGAGGTGGCCATTGGCGATGTCTGCTTTAAGCGCGACGGTGTGTTTGCCATGGAGCTGGGTGGTCCCGAAGTGGGTCGCGGATGCGGTGGCCGAGGCATTATTCACGGCTTTGAAACCCTTGAGAAACTTGGCTTTCACGACTGGGGCTTCGACTACGTCTTGCTAGATTTTTTAGGCGATGTGGTTTGTGGTGGCTTTGGCCTGCCC
>JAURCW010000048.1 GCA_030828265.1 Burkholderiales bacterium
ATGCGGCCTTTATCGGCATCCTTGCAGGCCATGACGGTCTCGCAGGCCTCCTCCCCAATTTTCTTCAATAGGCTGTCCTCGGGGCCGTTCAAAAGCTTGGACACATAACTCGCGGCGGGATCGGCCAAGGCGCGTTGGGCGACCACTTGCTGAAGGCGATAAAGCACAGCACCGCAAAGCTCGGTCGTGGCATTCGTATTCTTCGCCAAGTCGCCCTCCCCTTCACCTGCCATGAACGGTTCGGAGCCATGCTGACCTTTTTTGGGGTTCCCGCCATAAATGAGGTCAGGATCTTTTTGAACAGGCTCAACAACCTGCCAACCCTTATTGTCAGTAAGTTGCTGGAAGAAACAAGACGGCCGACCCGTGTGGCAGGCAATTCCACCCACCTGTTCAACCTGCATCAGCACCACATCGCCATCGCAGTCAAGCCGAATGGACTTCAAGGTCTGGAAGTGGCCGGATTCCTCCCCCTTGTGCCAGAGTCTCTGGCGAGACCTTGAGAAATAAACGGCCTGCCCCGTGGCCAAAGTCTTTTCAAGCGCCTCACGATTCATGTGAGCCACCATGAGCACACGTTGGCTGGCCGCGTCCTGGGCAATGGCCGTGACCAGACCCTTCTCATCGAAGCGCACCTGGTTAAGCCAGTCGGACACAGACCCCCCTGTTGTTCATGTAGTGCTTGGCCTCTTGGATTGTGTGTTGCCCGAAATGAAAAATGCTGGCGGCAAGTACCGCATCCGCGCGGCCCTCGGTGACGCCTTCAACAAGGTGATTAAGCTCGCCCACACCACCGGAGGCAATAACAGGAATACCCACTGCGCTTGAAACGGCGCGGGTCAGTTCAAGGTCAAATCCCGACTTGGTCCCGTCGCGGTCCATGCTGGTAAGAAGGATTTCGCCTGCACCAAGGGACTCCACCTGCTCGGCCCAGTCAAGCACATCCAGCCCGGTCGCCTGCCTTCCGCCATGCGTAAAGACCTCCCAGGCCGATCGATGGCCCTCAATGGTGGCTGTTCGTCGTCGCGCATCAATGGCAACAACAATGCACTGACTTCCAAACCGATGGGCGGCATCGCTCACGAGCCTTGGCGACTGAACGGCAGCCGTATTCATGCTGACCTTATCGGCGCCTGCGTTCAGAAGGCGTTGCACGTCGTCGGGGGAGCGAACACCGCCACCAACGGTAAGTGGGATAAAAACCTGGTTGGCCACGGCCTCAATCATGGGAAGAATAAGGTCACGGTTGTTGGAAGAGGCTGTGATGTCGAGAAAGGTGAGTTCGTCCGCACCATCAAGGTCATATCGACGGGCAACCTCCACAGGGTCCCCGGCATCGCGAAGCTCAACAAAGTTGGTGCCCTTCACGACGCGCCCTGCATCCACATCAAGGCAGGGAATAATGCGCTTGGCTAGCAAAACGGCTTAGTCGCCACCGAGCTGGTCGGCCAGCTCTTGGGCTTTAGCAAAGTCAAGCTGACCCTCGTAGACGGCCCGACCAAGTATGGCGCCCATAATGCCTTCCTCTTCGAGCTCTGCCAGAATTTTTATGTCGTCAAGGCCCGAGATGCCGCCCGAGGCAATGACAGGAATACTCACCGCGCGGGCGAGGCTCGCCGTGGCTTCATGGTTGACGCCTGTCAGCATGCCATCGCGACCAATGTCAGTGTACAGAATGGCTTCAACGCCGTCGTCTTCAAACTTGCGGGCAAGGTCAATGACCTCGTGACCTGAAAGCTTGCTCCAGCCGTCGGTGGCCACCTTACCGTCCTTGGCGTCGATCGAGACAATAATTTGGCCCAAGAAGGCTGCACAGGCGTCTTTAAGTAGGCCAGGATTCTTTACAGCCGCCGTGCCCATAACAACAAAGCTTGCGCCGTCATCCAGCATGCGCTCCACCGTTTCAAGGTCGCGAATGCCACCGCCGACTTGAACAGGTACGTCGCCAGCCGCCTTAATGATGCTTTTCAATGCCGCATCGTTTCGTGGACGTCCGGCCACCGCCCCGTTGAGGTCCACCACATGAAGACGCCGCGCGCCTTTCGCAATCCAACGAGCCGCCATTTCACCAGGGTCATTTGAAAAGACAGTAACGTCCGAGAGATCGCCCTGTCGGAGCCTGACACACTGACCGTCTTTAAGGTCGATGGCTGGAATAAGAAGAAGAGACATCGTGAGTGCGTAATTTAAAGCAAAACCCGTGATTGATGCGCGGCCTCGCTTAAGGCTTCCACTGCAAAAATT
Organism: Burkholderiales bacterium; assembly: GCA_030828265.1. Taxonomy (GTDB): domain Bacteria; phylum Pseudomonadota; class Gammaproteobacteria; order Burkholderiales; family Burkholderiaceae_A; genus Hahnella. The sequence goes on from JAURCW010000048.1 coordinate 2,245, forward strand.
GTTGAAGAAGCTGAAGACCAGCGGCAGCGCTTTTCTCAGGATGGAACTGCGTAGCCACGATATTATCCCTGGCGACGGCGCAGGTAAAGGGTATTCCGTAGTCGGCCTCACCCAGGCGATCTGAGGCATTGAAGGGTTCGGCATGGTAACTATGAACAAAATAGAACCAAGCAGAGTCGTTCACAGATGCTTGCTTCGGGCCTGCAAGCCCCTGGGTAACGGGGTGTGGGCGCAGAAATCGTACTCGGTTCCAGCCCATATGAGGTACCTTTAAGGGCTCTGCCTTGGCATCCACTGCACCGCGTTGCGCGTGAAACCGCACAACCTCGCCAGGTAGGACACCGAGGCCAGTGGTGGACTTCTCCTCGCTGCGTTCAAAAAGCATCTGCTCGCCAACACAGATCCCGAGAAAGGGCTTGGTCTTTACGCACTCGAGCAGGGCCTGCTTCAGACCTGAGGACTCAAGGCTGGCCATGCAGTCATTCATGGAGCCTTGGCCCGGGAAGATGACGCGCTCAGCCGTCACCAAGAGCTCAGGTGCAGAAACCCTTTGAACCTCTTCCTCGTTTCGTGCAAGTGCCTGCAAGGCCGCATGCACAGCTCTTTGGACGCTACGGACATTGCCCGAGCCGTAGTCAACAATGGCAATCATTTCGGACGCCGCGCGGGCCTAGAGCTTTCCCTTGGTGGAAGGAATGGCGTCATGAGGCAGTCGGGGGTCAAGCTCAACGGCCATGCGTAGCGCCCGAGCAAAGGCTTTAAAAAGGGTCTCGCATTGATGGTGGGCATTGTCGCCGCGTAGGTTGTCCAGATGCAGGGTGACCTGGGCATGATTCACGAAGCCCTGAAAAAACTCGTGAATAAGGTCGAGGTCGAACTGCCCAACAAACTGCCGTGTCCACTCGCAGTGAAACTCCAGGCCAGGGCGGCCTGAGAGGTCGACTACCACCCGAGACAGGGCCTCATCAAGAGGCACATAGGCATGCCCATAGCGGCGAACACCCTGCTTCGTGCCGATGGCCTTCGCAAAGGCTTGACCAATGGTGATGCCGATGTCTTCCACCGTGTGGTGGGCATCAATTTCGAGGTCGCCTTTGGCCTGAACCTGGAGGTCGATAAGGCCATGCCGAGCGATTTGATCGAGCATGTGGTCAAAAAAGGGGATGCCCGTATTAAGGTCTTTTTCGCCCGTTCCATCGAGATTTAGGCGCACTTGAATTTGGGTCTCGGCCGTATCACGGCGAAGTTCGGCGATTCGCATGGCGCAATGATACAGTTCGGCGCATGAATGCGTCAGACAATACGGGGCTCGACGGCCAGACAAAGGGCGGTGCGCCGGCCCCATCGAAGTTTTGGAGCCCTCTTGTTCACAGCCTCGCGCCTTATATACCCGGCGAGCAGGTCTCTGACGGTCGGCTGATCAAGCTCAACACCAACGAGAACCCCTACCCTCCTTCGGCATCCGTTTTTGCGGCTATCCAGGAGACCCTGGGTAGCGATGGTGAAAGGCTGCGCCTTTACCCAGACCCCACAAGCCTAGGCTTACGACAGGCGGCGGCCGATCTTCACGGGCTCTCAGTTAATCAAGTGTTTGCGGGAAACGGCTCCGATGAGGTGCTTGCCTTTGTCTTTCAGACCCTACTGAACCAGCCGGCCAAGGGTCCGGTCCACTTTCCCGACATTAGCTATAGCTTCTACCCAAGTTACTGCAGGCTCTACGGGGTCGCGCACAAGACCCTTGCATTGAATGATGCGTTCGAGATCCCGCTTGATGCTCTTGACGAGGAGACGGCGGCCGTTATTTTCCCCAACCCGAATGCACCGACGGGTAAGGCCCTCGCACGGACACAGATTGAGTCGTTTCTTAGCAGCCACCCGGAGACCATGGTTGTGGTGGATGAGGCCTATGTGGACTTTGGAGCGGAGAGCTGCGTGCCCCTTGTCGATGCCCACCCTAACCTTCTGGTTACGCAGTCGCTCTCAAAGTCCCGGGCCCTTGCGGGGATGCGTGTCGGACTTGCCTATGGTCATGCCAGCCTTATTGAAGCCTTGGTGCGCGCAAAGGACAGTTTCAATTCTTACCCCGTCGACAGGCTTGCCCAGGTAGCAGCCAGGGCAGCACTGGAAGACGAGGCTTGGCTCCGCCATAACGTTGAGAAGATTACCGCAAGTCGCGACTGGCTTACCAGCTCGTTGCAGCAGCTTGGCTTTCAGGTCCTGCCGTCAAAGGCCAATTTTGTTTTTGCCCGCTACCTGCAGACTGAGGGTGGGGCTATAGAAGATCGTAAGGGCGCCGCTTTGTATCAGGCCCTTAAAGAAAACGGTGTGCTGGTACGGCAGTTCAACCGACCTCGAATTGAGGACTTCCTACGCATTACCGTAGGAAGTCCTTCGGAGGTTCAGGCTGTAGTTGAAACCCTCGGTCGCATTCTTAAGGCCTGAGAAGACTTTAAGAGGAGCGGTTTTTTTAGGCCTCGCTAGGTTCGCTGGCATCAGGACGGTCAACCAACTCCATGAGCGCCATCGGCGCACAGTCACCCGGACGAAAGCCCCACTTTAGAATTCGACAGTAGCCACCTGGGCGGCTGGCATAGCGTGGGCCGATTTCGTCAAACAGCTTTACAACCGAATCACGGTCGCGAAGGCGATTGAAGGCTAGCCTACGATTGGCCAAGGATGGGGTCTTGGCAATGGTGATTAAAGGCTCGACCACTTTACGCAGCTCTTTGGCCTTTGGCAGCGTGGTTTTAATGGCCTCATGCTGAATAAGTGCGTTAGCCATGTTACGGAACATGGCCGTTCGGTGGGCCGATGTCCGGTTGAGCTTTCGCAGTCCATGACGGTGACGCATAAAAGTTCTCCTAGAAGGTTTTTTAGCGGTCCATGCCTGCAGGCGGCCAGTTCTCGAGCTTCATGCCCAAGGTCAGGCCTCTGGATGCGAGGACTTCTTTAATTTCGTTGAGCGACTTACGCCCAAGGTTGGGCGTCTTAAGAAGCTCGTTTTCAGTGCGCTGAATAAGGTCGCCAATGTAATAAATGCTTTCGGCCTTCAGGCAGTTGGCTGAGCGAACAGTAAGCTCAAGGTCGTCCACCGGGCGCATAAGCATGGGGTCCACCTGAGAAGCCCGTCCGGCCTCGGTTGCGGGCTCGGCTCCCTCAAGTGCGGCAAACACCGAAAGCTGGTCGACCAGAATGCGAGCAGCCTGGCGCACGGAATCTTCGGGCTCTACCACGCCGTTGGTTTCGACCTCGATGACCAGTCGGTCAAGGTCGGTACGCTGCTCGACGCGCGCGCTTTCCACGGTGTAACTCACACGCGAAACGGGCGAGAACGAGGCGTCGAGAACGATACGGCCGATGGATCGAGTGGTTTCATCGCCAAGGTTGCGCAGAGAGCCTGGCATGTAACCACGGCCTTTTTCAACACGCACCTGAAGCTCGAGCCGGACATCGTCCGAGAGATTGGCAATGACATGGTCGGGGTTGAGCACTGCCACATCGTGAGGCAGGTCGAAGTCGGCCGCGGTAACCGGGCCGGGGCCCTGCTTGCGCAAGGAAAGCAGAACATCGGCACGACCTTCAAGACGGAAAACCACACCCTTTAGATTTAAAAGAAGATCGACGACATCTTCCTGAACACCCTCCATGGTGGAGTACTCGTGAACGACGCCAGCAATCTGGACCTCTGTCGGCGCATAGCCTTCCATGGACGAGAGCAAGACCCGACGAAGGGCATTGCCGAGGGTATGACCGAAGCCCCGCTCAAAGGGCTCCATAACAATTTTGGCGGAGTTCTGCGAGAGAGGTTCAACTTCAATAATGCGTGGCTTTAGAAAGGCATTGAGCATTGGGAGTCCTTCTGAGGAAATAACAGACAATTAGCGCGAATAAAGTTCGACGATGAGGCTTTCGTTAATTTCAGCCGACAGGTCGGAACGGTCGGGCACTTGTTTCAGGACGCCTTCCATTTTTTTGGAATCCACCGTGACCCACGAAGGAAACCCTTGCTGCTCGGCAAGCTCAAGCGAAGAGACAATACGAGCCTGGCCACGGGACTTTTCTGCCACGGCAACAATGTCATTGGGCTTCACTTGAGCGGAAGGTACATTCACCACACGGCCATTCACCATGATGCTCTTGTGGCTTACCAGCTGTCGGGCCTCAGCGCGAGTAGAACCAAACCCCATGCGATAGACGATGTTGTCGAGTCGAGACTCAAGGATTTGGAGAAGGCTTTCACCCGTGTTGCCCTTACGGCTTGATGCCTTGGCAAAGTAACGGCGAAACTGGCGCTCGAGCATGCCGTACATGCGCTTGACCTTTTGCTTCTCGCGCAGCTGCTTTCCGTAGTCGGATGTACGGGCGCCCGAGGTTCGTCCATGCTGGCCTGGCTTGGTGTCTTGCTTGCATTTGGATTCCAAAGAGCGTCGAGCGCTTTTGAATCCAAGATCAGTTCCCTCACGGCGAGAGAGCTTGCAACGCGGTCCTGTATAACGTGCCACTTTTTTTCCTTTCGAAAGTATCGGAGGGATTGACCAAGCACTTGAGGCAAGGTCTTCATTCCCCCGGATGTTCTGCTCTATTAATTTGGCAGAACGGTGGGCTTAGTGATTGAAAATTAAATTCTCCTGCGCTTCGGCGGGCGGCAGCCATTGTGTGGAACGGGCGTGACATCGGAGATTTGAGTCACACGAATGCCCAGCGCATTGAGCGCCCGAACCGTTGATTCACGACCTGGGCCAGGGCCCTTGATACGAACCTCAACATTTTTAACGCCGCACTCCACGGCTACCTTTCCTGCAGCCTCGGCGGCCACCTGAGCAGCAAAGGGCGTGCTTTTGCGTGAGCCCTTGAAGCCAGCGCCACCCGAAGTAGCCCAAGACAGGGTATTGCCCTGCCGGTCGGTGATGGTAATGATGGTGTTATTGAACGAGGCGTGAATATGGGCCACGGCATCCGTGACATTCTTGCGAACCTTCTTCTTGCCGCGCTGACTGGCGCTACTACCGGTTTTTGCCATAACGAACGTCCTTTATTTCTTAAGGGTAATGCTGCCCTTGCGCGGTCCCTTGCGGGTGCGGGCATTGGTACGGGTACGCTGACCTCGAACAGGCAGGCCTTTACGGTGGCGCATTCCGCGGTAACAGCCGAGGTCCATGAGACGCTTAATGGACATGGAGATTTCTCGGCGCAGGTCACCTTCTGTTGTGAGCTTGCCAACTTCGGTACGAAGCTTCTCAAGCTCGTCGTCGGTCAGGTCTTTCACCTTCTTGGTGTAAGGGACCCCCACCGCGTCGCAGATTTCACGGGCACGTGGGCGGCCAATGCCATAAATGGCGGTCAGGCCAATGTCGGTGTGTTGGTGGCTAGGGATGTTAATTCCAGCAATACGGGCCATGAGGCAGCTCCTTATTAACCTTGACGTTGCTTATGTCGTGGATCGGTGCAAATAACTCGCACCACGCCATGTCGCTTGATGATTTTGCAGTTTCGGCAGATTCGCCGGACGGACGCTAAAACTTTCATGATGGATTTCCTTCAGTAAATTTCTATTTCGCACGAAACACAATTCGGGCCCTGCTTAAGTCGTAAGGCGTCATTTCAACCGTGACCTTGTCTCCGGGAAGAATTCGGATGTAGTGCATACGCATCTTTCCGGAGATATGTCCAAGAACCACATGACCGTTTTCAAGCTTGACTCGGAAGGTGGCGTTTGGCAGGTTCTCAAGAATCTCGCCCTGCATCTGAATGGCATCGTCTTTAGCCATTTAGCGGCTGAACCCCCCTTTGAAATTGGCCTTCTTCAGGAGGCTTTCGTACTGCTGTGACATAACGTAGGACTGAACCTGAGACATGAAGTCCATGGTGACCACGACAATAATCAGTAGGGACGTACCACCGAAGTAAAAAGGAACGTTCCACTTCATGACCAGAAACTCGGGCAACAGACAGACCAGCGTGATGTAAATAGCACCCACAAGGGTAAGACGCATAAGGATCTTGTCGATGTAACGGGCCGTCTGGTCACCGGGACGAATACCGGGAACAAAGGCTCCGCTCTTCTTGAGATTTTCGGCCGTGTCCTTGCTGTTGAAGACAAGCGCCGTGTAGAAAAAGCAGAAAAATATGA
>JAURCW010000010.1 GCA_030828265.1 Burkholderiales bacterium
GATTGGGGTCTTCAAGCACCCCCCCTTCGTACGAGATGTGAAGCAGGTTGGCATCCATGGAGAAGGGCGCCTCGCCTTTACGCTTTTTGTAGTCCACGGGTATCCCATGCTCATCCGCATAGGCAAGCAGCTTATCTCGAGACAGCAGGTCCCATTCCCTCCAAGGTGCGATGACTTGGACGTTTGGCATGAGAGCGTAGGCACCAAGCTCAAACCTCACCTGGTCGTTACCCTTGCCGGTGGCGCCGTGCGAGATGGCATCTGCCTTCTCTTGACGGGCAATTTCAACCAGATGCTTGGCTATAAGAGGGCGTGCGATGGATGTGCCAAGAAGGTACTCGCCTTCGTAGACGGTATTGGCTCGGAACATGGGGAAGACGAAGTCGCGGACAAACTCTTCGCGCAGGTCTTTAATATAAATTTTCTTCACGCCGAATTTTTTTGCCTTTTCTCGGGCAGGCTCAAGCTCTTCGCCCTGGCCAATATCCGCCGTAAAGGTAATCACCTCGCAGTTGTACTCATCCTGCAGCCATTTCAAGATAACCGAGGTGTCGAGCCCTCCCGAATAGGCCAGAACGACCTTCTTAATGCCTTTTTTAGCCATAAAACCTGTGAACTCCCATATTGAACAATTGAAAGACTCGAAATGCAGGACCTCGCGATGCCAGAGCCGATCGATGATTTGTTACTGATCGTCCGACAACTCGCCTCGCAACAAAAACTCCATTAAAGCCTTTTGGGCATGAAGCCGGTTTTCGGCCTCATCCCAGACAACCGACTGCGGCCCATCAATAACCTCTGCGGCCACCTCTTCGCCGCGATGTGCTGGGAGGCAGTGCATAAATAGGGCACCGGGCTTTGCAGCAGCAAGCATGTCGGTGTCTACGCACCAGTGCTCGAAGGCCTTACGCCGGACCTCGTTCTCGGCCTCAAAGCCCATGCTCGTCCAGACATCGGTTGTAACAAGGTCGACCCCAGCCACCGCCTGCATGGGGTCTTCGAACTCGGTGAACTGGCCTGTGGAGTGAAGGCCTGCGCGCTCTGGCTCGACCTCGTAGCCAGGTGGGGTCGAGACATGCACCTGAAAGTTCAGAATTTCTGCAGCCTGCAGCCAGGTATTGCAGACATTGTTAGAGTCACCAATCCAAGCAACAGTCTTGCCCTCAATGCTTCCTCGGTGTTCGATGAAGGTAAAGATGTCCGCAAGAATCTGGCAGGGGTGGTATTCGTTTGTGAGCCCGTTAATAACAGGTACTCGTGAGTGGGCTGCAAACCGTTGAATAATCTCTTGGTCAAAGGTACGGATCATGACCAGATCGCACATCCGTGATATCACCTGTGCCGCATCCTCGACAGGCTCGCCACGCCCCAGCTGGGTGTCACGCGTATTTAAGTAGATGGCTGCACCACCGAGCTGATGCATCCCGGCCTCAAAAGAAAGGCGGGTTCGCGTTGACGCTTTTTCGAAGATCATCACCAACGTGCGGTCTTGCAAGGGCATATGGCGCACGTAGTTCTTAAACCGCGATTTAAGAATGGCGGTTCTCTTGAACAGGTACTGATACTGCGCCTGGGTTAGGTCTTTGAACTCAAGAAAGTGTTGCATGTTGTTGCCCCTTTACGAGCCCTAGCTCGCTGGGTTGTCGAGGAACCCCTTAATAACTGGAATGAGTCGATTAACCAGCTCTGAGGCTTCGTCGGCATTAATGGTGAGCGGTGGCAGAAGTCGTACCACACGATCGGCAGTGACGTTAACGAGAAGCTTGGCCGCAAGAGCAAGCTTTACGATTTCTGCGCAGGGTCGGTCAAGCTCAATGCCAATCATGAGCCCCTGGCCGCGAATTTCTGTAATTGCCGCCTCGTCCTTAAAGGCCTGCTCCAGTGCTGCTCGTATCTGTTGGCCCCGAGCCGTTGCATTTTCAAGCAAGGACTCGTCCTCGATGATGGCAAGCGTTGAGAGGCCAGCTCGCATCGCAAGCGGATTTCCACCGAAGGTTGTTCCGTGGCTTCCCGGGGTGAATAGAGATGCAGCCTTTCCATGGGCCACAACGGCACCAATCGGCACACCGGACCCAAGCCCCTTTGCCAGTGGCATAACATCGGGCGTGACATTGGCCCATTGATGAGCAAACCAGCGGCCGGTACGACCAATTCCACATTGAACTTCATCGAGCATAAGCAGGACGTCGTGCTGGTCTGCAATGGCGCGTAGGCTCTTTAGAAACGCGATATCTGCCGGACGGATACCGCCCTCTCCCTGAATCGACTCGAGAAAAATTGCGCTTACCTGTTGCTTTTCGCGAAGAGTCTGTTCGATCGCACCAAGATCGTTTAAAGGCAAATGGGTGAAGCCTTCAACCAGCGGCCCGAAGCCCTTTTGTACCTTGGGGTTTGCGGTGGCCGACAGGGTTGCGATGGAACGCCCATGGAAGCTGTTTTTAAAAACAATCACCTCGGGATGACTGAACCCCTTGTTGTGACCATGAAGTCTTGCCAGCTTCAAGGCCGCCTCATTGGCCTCAAGCCCAGAGTTACAAAAGAAGGCGTTGGTCATCCCCGAGAGCGAGACAAGCCTCTCTGCAAGCTGGGTCTGAAGGGGGATTTGATAAAGGTTCGACGTGTGAATAAGGGTTGCAGCCTGGTCTGCAATATCTTTCACAAATCGCGGATGCGAATGGCCCAGCGTGTTGACGGCAATTCCCGACAGCCCATCCAGGTAAGCCTCCCCCTGGTCATCAAACAACCACGAGCCTTTACCGCGTGCAAAGCCGACGTCAAGTCGGGCATAGGTCTGCATCAAGGGACTCATGCGAGAAGCCTCACGACAAATGAAGAAACGCCACTGGCGGTGAAAATCAACATGGCTTGGGTGCGGTGCAACATTTTGGTTATAAAACTGCTAGCATAGCGGTTTATTGATCAATCATTCATGGCAGAGCTATTTCTCATCGAGGGGCGAACCAACGCCGGTAAGCCCTTTCGGCCCAGCGATTGGGCCGAAAGGCTTTCAGGAGTACTGTCAGTGTTTCGCCCTGGTTATCGCGCCAACGGCAGTGTTGGTTTTGGTCAGTCGACGGCCGGTTATTCTCCCTACGCCCAGCCTGTGGTCGTTGCAGGCCTCAAATGTGTTGTTATCGATACGCGAATCAAAGAACTCGAGCCGATGGCTTGGGAATTTATTTGCGGCTTTGCTACTGACAATGACTTGCCTATGGTTGCTGCATGCCTTCTTGAAGAAGGCTACAGCCCAAGCCTCACGACGTCCCAATCGCAGTAAATAGCCTCGAAGTAATTTCTTCTACGGTCCCAATGCCGCTGATGCTTGCTAGCTTGGGCGCTGCGGGGTCGCCCGTTGCTGACCAGTTCGAGTAAAAATCGACCAGTGGTTTCGTCTGAAGGTGATAAACCTCTAGGCGTTTTTTAACCGTTTCCTCGCGGTCGTCGTCGCGCTGAATGAGGGGTTCGCCGGTAAGATCGTCGTGGCCTTCCGTTTTAGGCGGATTGAATCGAACGTGGTACGTGCGGCCACTTGCCACATGCACACGTCGGCCGCTCATCCGCTCGATGATGTCTTGGTCGCTGACTTGAATATCAACCACCCAGTCAAGACCAACCTGAGCGCTCTTCATGGCCTCAGCCTGTGGAATTGTCCGTGGAAAGCCGTCAAACAAGTAGCCCTTGAGGCAGTCTGCCTCCTTCAGTCTTTCTTTGACCAGATTGATGATGATGTCATCACTGACAAGGCCACCGGAATCCATGACCTTCTTGGCCTCGATGCCAAGGGGTGTCCCCGCCTTTACGGCGGCACGCAGCATGTCACCCGTTGAAATCTGCGGGATGCCAAACCTGTCCTTGATGACGTTAGCCTGTGTTCCTTTTCCTGCACCGGGGGCTCCCAGCAGAATAATTTTCATGGTGCTCTGTCTCCCCCTAAGAAACTGGGTGGTTTTTGATAGATTGCTATTTAGCCATTATAAGCCGCTTGCCCAGTGTGTTCTTACACGCTCAAGGTCTTCTGCGGTGTCAACGCCCGCGGGTGGGGCCTGCTGAAGATGTCTCACGACAATCTTGTGGCCATTCTCTAGCCAACGTAGCTGCTCAAGTCGTTCGAGTTGTTCAAGGCGGCCTTCCGGCCATTGGCCGTAAAGCCCTAGTGCACCGGCGCGGTAGGCATAAAGCCCAATGTGACGAAGGGCGCCAAGGGAGGGCTGCCTTGCATCGGCGGAATCCCTCGTGACAGGTATTGCCGCCCTTGAAAAATAAAGTGCTCGTGCCTGAGCGTCAGTCACCACCTTAACAGCGGCTGGGTTTGCCCATTCCGATGCCGAGGTTATTGGGCAGGCTGCCGTGGCCACGGAGGCATCGGAGCTATGAGCGAGTAGCTCCGCGACGTCGTTAAGCAGCTGCGCTGGCATGAGGGGCTCGTCGCCCTGAAGGTTTACCATGATCTGACCATCGCAAGCCTCGAGTGTATTGGCGACCTCAACCAGCCGGTCGGTTCCACTGGCGTGATCTGGCCGAGTTTTGACAAGCGCGACTCGTGGGGTCTCGCTCAGATCGTCTACGCCTCGAATGCATTCGGCAATGGCCTCGTCATCGTAGGCAAGGACAACCTGTTGGGCCTCTGATCGCAAGGCCGCTCTCACCACATGAACAATCATGGGTGCATCGCCAATCGTCTGAAGTACTTTATTAGGAAGCCGGCTGGAGGCGAGCCGCGCTGGAATACAGACCCAGAAGTCAGCTGGCATCGCTATGGGCGATTTCTATTTCAGGCACGGTAATGGCCTGCTCTTCCAGAAGTAGCGGTATACCTTTTTCGATGGGGAAGCCAAGTCGCTCGGCCTTGCAGATAAGCATGGCTCGACCCGCAGCCCAGTGCAAGGGCTGATGGCAGCAGGGGCAGATCAGAATTTCAAGTAGTTTTGCATCCATAAACAAACTCCAGAGATGACGGTTCAATGGATAGCTCGAGCTGAAGCGACCACCATTCTATGACGCCTGGCAGGCCAGTGCCCGTGTTCGCCTGCCAGGCGAGCTTCACTGCGTCTTTCTCTGTGGTGAGAAGGATGCAGTCTTCCGGAAGCTTTTCTTCTTGCATCCAGGCGCCAATCACCTGTCCGGGGTTGGGATGATGGTTGGCGATCTCGAGTCTGTGTTGAACCGCGAGGCCTAAGGCCTCAAGGCTCTTAAAGAACGCATGGGGCTGCGCGATACCGGCAGCGGCAACGAGCAGGCGCCCACTGGTCTTTAGCCTTTGGCAGCCTTCCTCAAGGCTCATACGTATCTCATGAAGGCCAAGCTTTGGATCCGTTGGTTGACCACTGGGCTCGGGACGAAGGCTTGGACGCGTCCAGCAGGCGGCTGACCGACTCATCGCGAGCCGCTCGGGACTGGCTAGGCCTAGACCTTCAAAGAGCTCTTCGAAGGGCTGTCCCGTTGGATGAGCGAGGATCAGCTTTGCCGCTTTCGACTGTGCGCCTGTGTTGTCTGAGGGCTCGCTCCATTGCAAGCCAAGCTCTTTTGTCCACTGCGTACGCAGGGGCCCGTAGGGCAGGCAGTGACCATTGCCAAGTCCTCGATGATCGAGCAGCAGAATTCTAAGATGTGGGTTTAAGCTTGTCTGCGAAAGCCCGTCGTCAAGCAGCCAGACGGTGATCTCTGGAAAGTACTGGGAGAGTTTCGAAGCGGCCGCACACCGGTCTTGCCCAATGGCCACGGGCACCTTGGCACGCCACGCAATGAGCCAAGGCTCGTCCCCCGTATCCTCTGGCGAGACAAGCAAACCCGTGGAGGGGTCCCTGCAGTCAGGCCCAACAACGAGTTCGGTTTGACGTGAAGCCCTGGGGCCACCCCGCTTATAGCCTCGACTGAGCACGGCCACCTGATGGCCCTGTTCAGTAAGGGCCCTGGCCAAGCAGATCACCAGCGGGGTTTTACCCGTTCCCCCCATAACAAGATTCCCAACAGCGATGGTTAGCCCTTTGCGGGGCCTATCTGCCTGCCTCTGCAGGCTCTGCCGCCGAGCGGCCTCCATCCGAGTCAGATGGCTGAGGCCATAAAGAAGAGGCAGACTCACAACCCAAAGCACGGCAGAGGCCCATCTCGCCCGAAGCAGTCTGCGTTGCAGGCTACGCTTTAAAAGGGCCGGCGCGGCGTCTGCATGGGGTAAGGGCGGAAATGGGCTCGGTGCACTATCTCCAAACCAATGACACCAGAGCCTTTGTTTCAGACGTTGCAGGGTAAGATCGGTAACGGTTGGAAGCATGAGAGAGTCGGGTTCGGGCTCGGCGAGTGGCCCAAGGCTGTCGGCTTGGTCTGGATTTCGGCTTCACATAGTAGTCGCTGACCCGTCAAAGAAGCTGTGGATAACTCTGTGGATAGTGAGCTGTGTGAGCTAAAAGGCTGAGTTTCCTGAACTTTTTTTGGTCGTTTGACAAGGCTTGAGACGCTTGTTCTCAGTTAAGTGACTAAGATTTTAAAAAAATAATCAACATGAAATCAGTGGGTTACGTCAAAAAATATTGCTTTTCGGAAGAAACCGTGCGGGACCGCCCGAAAAATAGGGGAATCTCGAGCAGGTTTTCAGGCCTCAGGCCATCTCTGTGGGTAAGTCGCGTGGGAGGACTGCGCTAGATGGCGGATTTTCAGCCCACCGCGGGCGAGCAGGGGCCACCCGCCGTCAGTGTGTCTATGCTTAATCGCATGGTGGCTCAGATGCTCTCCCAACGACTTCCCCTTGTGAGGCTACAGGCTGAAATTAGCCAATGCACTCGGGCCTCCAGCGGCCATTGTTATCTGGTGCTTAAAGACGACCAGGCAAGCTTGCGGGCTGTGATGTTTCGGCGTGAGCTTGCCGAGTCAACCGTTCAGCCCATGGAGGGTCTTGCCGTTGAGGCGCTTGCCGCACCAGGCCTTTATGAGCCTAAGGGTGAGTTTCAGGTGAGGTTGCTCGCTTTAAAGCCTCAAGGGCAGGGGAGTTTGTTTGAAATTTTTCAAAGGCTTAAGGCTCGGCTTGAGGCCGAAGGGCTCTTTGCCCCGGAACGAAAGAAGCCTTTTCCAAGGGGGGTGCGCAGGCTTGCGCTAATAACCTCCCCCCAGGCTGCCGCATTGCGCGACATCCTCACCACCCTTCGAAGGGCTGGTCCTCGGCTTGATGTTGCCTTGTATCCCTGTCTTGTTCAGGGTGGAGCGGCACCGAAATCCATTCTCGAGGCGTTGCGGCGAGCCGAGGCCGACCATCCCGATGCCATCGTTTTCTCAAGGGGTGGCGGCAGCCTAGAAGACCTTTGGGCTTTTAACGATGAAGAGCTCGTGCGTGCGGTTGCCCAATGCCCTTATTACACGGTTGCAGGGGTGGGCCATGAGACCGATACGAGCCTTGTCGACTTCGCGGCCGATCATCGGGCTGCAACCCCAACCGCCGCCGCAGCCTGGGTCTGTCAGAGAGAGGCTGAGCACCATGAGCGGCTAACAAGCGTCAACGTCCTGCTACGGCGAGGTATTGAGCAGCGGCTTCGGAACGCCCAGCAGAGGCTCGATCTTGCTGAGAGGGCCTTGCCCAATCCTCGGCATCGCGTTCAAGCCTGGGCGCGTCGCCTTGAGCAAGGCCGAACCGATTTCTACAGGGCACTCCGTTCGCGCTTTCGCGAAAGCCAAATGGCATGGCAGCAGGGACAACAAAGGCTTGAGAGCCTAAGTCCCACGGGTATTCTGTCTCGTGGCTACTGCCTTGCCTACGACGCCACGGGTGGCCTTGTGAGCCAGGCGCAGGGGCTCTCGCCGGGCAACGACCTTAGGCTACAGTTTGTTGATGGCCTTGCATCAACCAAGGTTATTTCAGTGATTCCCGGTAAACCCCCAGGCCGCTAATCCCGCGTCCGTCGCATAATAAGGACGTGACCGTCGATTAGTTCGTTTTAGCTTTGCGACGGGCATCCATCCCATCCCTTCAAAAAACCTCAATGAGTGGAGTTTCGTCATGGAACATGTCCTTCCCGCCCTACCTTATGCCATGGACGCCTTGTCCCCCCATATTTCCAAGGAGACCTTGGAGTACCACTACGGCAAGCACCATCAAACCTATGTCACCAATTTAAACAACCTGATCAAGGGTACGGAGTTTGAGTCGAGCAACCTTGAGGAGATTGTGAAGCGCTCAAGCGGCGGCATTTTCAATAACGCCGCTCAGGTTTGGAATCACACTTTTTACTGGAATGGCCTTGCTCCTCAGGCCGGTGGCAATCCCTCGGGTGATCTTCTAAAGGCCATCGAGTCAAAGTGGTCAAGTTTCGACGGGTTTAAAGAGGCCTTTACCAAGAGTGCCATTGGTAACTTTGGCTCAGGCTGGACTTGGCTGGTTCGAAAGGCAGACGGAAGCCTCGACATCGTGAACACCAGTAACGCTGCAACGCCTCTTACCGGTGATGACAAGCCACTACTGACCTGCGATGTCTGGGAGCATGCCTACTATGTCGACTACCGTAATCGCAGGCCCGACTATTTAGGAGCCTTCTGGGCTCTCGTGAACTGGGACTTCGCTGCCAAGAACTTCGCAGAGGTCTAAGACCGGCATAAGCCCGACCTCGCCTTTGTTGTAGGGGCGTCGCCCTGCTGGGATCTCGCAGTTGAGCTTGTCCTTAGGCTTACTGCGAGACGGCAGCGGGGCGGTTTTCGAACCTGGGCAGGCCTTGAACAAAGTCGCCTACCTTCACGCCTTGTTTTAAAAACCAGTCTCGCTCCATCTCCAGTGCGTAAGGCACAGGCCTTTGCGCACAATGACTGGACTCGGTCAGGGGTTCCATTGGCTCAATGTTTACGATGCGCCCCTGAGCATCGATAAAGGCAACCGAGAGGGCCAGCGGAGTATTTTTCATCCACATGCAGTAAAGCTCTGGCTTAGAGAAGACGAAAACCATGCCATGGTTTTCTTTAAGTGCTTGTCGAAACATGAGGCCGCGTTGCTGAAGGACCGGAGTGTCGGCCAGCTCCGCTTTCACCTTAACGTTTCTAATTTGAAGGGTGACTGTTTTAAGTTCTTGCGCGTTGGTGTCCAGCGCCATGACAAGCCCTGGCCAAAGACCAACTCCCATATGCGCTAGCACACATACGTAAGCCAGCGCTCTTGCGCAGTAGGTGGACTTCATAAGCAGAGTAAACTTGCGGATCATTGTTGACTTCATGAAGGGAGTGGCTGTGTCTAGCAAAATTGTCAGGCCGAATCGCGGTGAAAAAATTATGGTGAATACCGATTTCTCGCTCAATGTACCCGATGAGCCGATCATCCCTTACATCGAAGGCGACGGCACTGGCGTTGACATTAGCCCCGTCATGATCAAGGTTGTGGATGCCGCGGTGGAAAAGGCCTATGGAGGCAAACGAAAAATCGCCTGGATGGAGATCTACTGTGGCGAGAAGTCAACCAAAGTCTACGGCCCCGATGTCTGGCTCCCCGAGGAGACGCTTGAGGCCCTTAAAGACTACGTGGTCTCCATTAAGGGCCCTTTAACCACTCCTGTAGGCGGTGGTATTCGCTCTCTTAACGTTGCTTTGCGTCAGCAGCTCGACCTCTATGTCTGCCTTCGCCCCGTTCGTTACTTTACGGGGGTGCCTAGCCCCTTGCGAGAGCCGGAGAAGGTGGACATGGTTATTTTCCGCGAGAATTCCGAAGACATTTATGCGGGGATTGAGTATGCGGCCGAGTCCCCGGAGGCCAAGAAGCTTATTCAAATTCTGATTAACGACTTTGGCGTTAAGAAAATTCGTTTTCCAGAGACCTCGGGTATTGGCATCAAGCCTGTCTCTCGCGAGGGTACCGAACGCCTGGTTCGTAAAGCTCTTCAGTACGCCATTGATAACGACAAGCCCAGCGTGACCCTTGTTCACAAGGGAAACATCATGAAGTACACCGAGGGCGGTTTTCGTGATTGGGGTTATGAGCTTGCCCAGAGGGAGTTTGGGGCGAATCCTATAGACGGTGGGCCTTGGTGCGAATTTAAGAACCCAAAGACAGGTAAGCCCATTGTTGTGAAAGACTCCATCGCAGATGCCTTCCTGCAGCAAATTCTTCTTCGCCCATCGGAGTACAGCGTTATTGCCACGCTCAACTTGAATGGCGACTACATCTCAGACGCCCTCGCCGCGCAGGTGGGGGGTATTGGTATTGCCCCAGGTGCCAATTTATCGGACAGTGTTGCCATGTTCGAGGCGACCCATGGTACGGCCCCGAAGTACGCGGGGAAAGACTATGTGAACCCAGGGTCCCTCATTCTTTCGGCAGAAATGATGTTGCGTCACATGGGCTGGATTGAGGCGGCAGATAGCATCATCCAGGCCATGGAGAAGGCCATTGCTACGAAAAGGGTGACCTACGACTTCGCTCGACTGATGCAGGGATCGACGCAGGTTTCTTGCTCGGAGTTTGGGCAGGTCATGATCGAGCAACTCTAGAGCGCCAGGGGTTTTAGTAGGTATAAAAAAACCCGACTACCGCTAGGTAGTCGGGTTTTAAATACTAGAAACCTTAGTTTTTGTGGCTCAGAGATTAACCCTGAGGCACGATGTTCGAAGCCTGCTTTCCTTTGGGCCCTTGAACAATATCGAACTGAACCTTTTGGCCCTCTTTCAGGGAACGAAAGCCGTTGGTTTGAATTGCTGAAAAATGAGCGAAAACGTCTTCGCCACCTTCATCGGGGGTAATGAAACCAAAACCCTTTGCGTCGTTGAACCACTTGACTGTACCTGTAGACATAACTGCAAACCACCTCACAAAAAAACAAATAAAACGCACGTCAAGAGGCCAACTTCGGACAGAGAAACCTGTCAATATCATTTGATACGAACAGCCTTCGCGCACCTTGCGCCGTACCTTTGAGGCATGCGAGCCACAAACCACGTATGAATATAGGCCAATGCAAGCGGTTTGTCCAACCTTATTCACGGTCTAAAATCAAGTTTTTACACCTACATTCCTAGGAAAAACCTGGCAAGCTTGCTCATGGCTTCAAAACCGGCTTTACTTCCCGACCAATCTGACCTTCCGGTGCTAGAACGCGCACCCGCCAAAGTCAAGCCCCCGCCTCTTTTTACGGTCTATCTGTTGAATGATGACTACACCCCGATGGAATTTGTGGTCATAGTCCTGCAAAAATTCTTTTCAATGGGTCGTGATCAGGCCACTCTAGTGATGTTGAAGGTTCATCGTGAAGGTAGGGGTGCCTGCGGCACTTATCCCAAAGAGGTGGCTGAGACGAAGGTTGAGCAGGTCAACGGTTTTTCGCGGATGCATCAGCATCCACTGCAGTGCACCATGGAGGAAGCATGATTTCTCAGGAACTCGAAGTTAGTCTGCACATGGCCTTTGTCGAAGCGCGGCAGCAAAGGCATGAATTCATAACCGTTGAGCACCTTTTACTGGCCCTTCTTGACAACCCTTCAGCCTCTGAAATCCTGAAGGCCTGCGCGGTCGACTTCGAACTGCTGCGCAAGAATTTAACGGGCTTTATTTCCGAGAATACGCCCGTCATTCAGGGCTCCGAAGAGGTTGATACACAGCCCACCCTGGGCTTCCAACGGGTCATTCAGCGGGCCATCATGCACGTGCAGTCCACCTCGAACGGCAAGAAGGAAGTCACAGGCGCGAACGTTCTGGTTGCCATTTTTGGAGAGAAGGACTCTCACGCGGTCTACTACCTCCATCAGCAAGGTGTTACTCGACTTGACGTAGTGAACTTTATTGCCCACGGCATTACCAAAACACCGCCGTCACAGACACCCACCGAGGAAGCAGCCTCGAGCGGTGAGGGGGAGTCCTCCTCGGGCCCCAGTTCGTCGGGCTCGGGCTCCTCAAGCTCCGGGCAGCCCTCTGCACTCGATCAATACACGCAAAATCTCAATAAGCTCGCTAAGGCCGGAAAAATCGACCCGCTCATCGGTCGAGAGCATGAGGTGGAGAGGGTCATTCAGGTTCTTTGTCGTCGTCGCAAGAACAACCCCCTGCTTGTTGGCGAGGCGGGCGTTGGCAAGACAGCCATTGCCGAGGGTCTTGCCTTTCGAATTACCGAGGGCCAGGTTCCTGAGGTCTTAGAGTCCGCCACCGTTTATTCCCTTGATATGGGAGCTCTGCTTGCGGGAACTAAGTACCGGGGGGACTTCGAGCAACGTCTCAAAGCGGTGCTCAAGCAACTCAAGGCAGACAAGCATGCCGTGCTTTTCATTGATGAAATCCACACACTGATTGGGGCAGGTTCGGCGTCGGGGGGAACCCTTGACGCCAGCAATCTCCTGAAGCCCTCGCTCTCCTCAGGCGCTCTTCGTTGTATTGGTGCCACCACCTACACCGAGTACCGAGGTATTTTCGAGAAAGATCACGCGCTCTCACGTCGCTTCCAAAAAATTGACGTGGATGAGCCCTCGGTTGATCAGACCATCCAAATTCTTAAGGGGCTTAAGACCCGTTTCGAGGAGCACCACGGTGTTCGCTACCAGGCCGGCGCGCTCACTGCAGCCGCAGAATTGTCTGCCCGGTACATCAACGATCGGCATCTGCCCGATAAGGCCATTGACGTGATTGACGAGGCCGGTGCTGCACAGCGCATTCTCCCGAAGAGCAAGCAAAAGCGAACCATTGGCAAAACGGAGATCGAGGAGATCGTCTCGAAAATCGCCCGTATTCCGCCGCAGACTGTGAATACGGATGACCGTCAAGTGCTGGCCAAGCTCGACCGTAACCTCAAGAATGTTGTGTTCGGACAGGACGCTGCCATCGATGCGCTAGCGGCCGCTATTAAGATGGCGCGCTCTGGCCTTGGAAAGCCCGAGAAGCCTATCGGTTCGTTTTTATTTAGTGGGCCTACTGGGGTAGGCAAGACCGAGGTCGCGCGACAGCTTGCCTACCTGCTTGGTATCGAGCTTATTCGCTTCGACATGTCCGAGTACATGGAGCGCCACGCGGTGAGTCGGCTTATTGGTGCGCCCCCGGGCTACGTGGGATTTGACCAAGGAGGGCTACTCACCGAGGCCGTTACCAAGAAGCCCCATGCTGTTTTGTTGCTCGATGAAATTGAAAAGGCGCACCCCGACATCTTCAACATTTTGTTGCAGGTGATGGACCACGGCACTTTAACGGATAACAACGGCCGTAAGGCTGACTTCCGAAACATCATCATCATAATGACCACCAATGCGGGCGCGGAAATGTTGAATAAGCGCGTAATTGGCTTTAGCAATTCCCGCGAAGCGGGTGATGAGATGCAGGAGATAAAGCGCGTTTTTACCCCCGAGTTTCGCAATCGTCTCGATGCCATTGTTTCCTTTAAGTCGCTTGATGAGGAGATTATTCTTCGGGTGGTGGACAAGTTTCTTATTGAGCTTGAGTCCCAACTTCAAGACAAAAAAGTTGACGTTGCCTTTTCAGAGTCTTTGCGACGGTTTCTTGCCAAGCAGGGGTTCGACCCCGCCATGGGTGCACGTCCGATGCAACGCGTTATTCAGGACAAAATCCGCCGTGCCTTGGCCGACGAGCTACTCTTTGGCAGACTCGTGAATGGTGGCCGTGTCGACATTGAGCTTGCAGACGATGGCGAAACCGTTGAGCTCTTTTTTGAGGGCGATAAGCCTACCAAAAAGCCCTCTGCGGGGCGCGCCTCAGGCGGTGGCGGCAGCAGCAGCAAGCCGCGGCCCAAGCGTAAGGAGCCCGCCGAGGTCTAAGCGCGGTCAGGCTTGCTCCAACAGGGTGGGGTTCGTTCAGGGGTCCCTGTCTGTTTGTTTAGACAAGTGCCTAGGGTTTACACGGGGTTTGCCGAAGGTAAAGGGCGTATACACTTTCGCGTATAAACAGATGTCTCTCCGTTTGCTAACGGTAGGGGCAAAAATAAAAATCACCGTGTAGGGCAGTTGTTTTCACTTTAGGAGGAATCATGCGAAAAGTTTTTATCGCCTCAGCAGTTTTGCTGGCTGGCATGGCTACCGCGCA
>JAURCW010000210.1 GCA_030828265.1 Burkholderiales bacterium
ACGAGGGTTTAATCTTCAGTTCGATGCGGCGCTTTACGGCCTGCCGGGCTTCGTTCTGGCGTTTGCTGCCCTACCGCTCTACCTGCTTACCCCCTCCCTATATTCCACTAGCTTTGGACTGCCCTTGGCGGCCGTTGGTCTTATTCTCATGGCCTGTCGGCTCACCGATGCGATTACCGACCCCTTGGTGGGCAGGCTCCTTGACCAGACCCAAGGGGCACGGTTTCAGCGCTGGATGATTCCAAGCCTAAGTCTTTTGATGCTGGGCTTTGCTGGCCTTATGAACCCACCGAAGGCCTTGCTTGAGAGCGATATGCAGCTCGGTCTCATGGCCTGGCTTGCGGTGACTGTGGTCACTGTCTCGCTTGCCAATAGCGCTGCGCAGCTTGCCCACCAAAGCTGGGCGATCTCTAGGGGAAAGAGCCTGCGCCAACAAGCAAGGCTTATCGGCTGGCGGGAGGGTCTTACATTGCTTGGGGTCATGACAGCGTCTGTGCTTGCCGCCCAGGCCTTGGTCCTGCCCATGACTGTTGGGGTCATTGGAGTTGGTCTTGTCGCCTTAGTTGTATTGATGCGGCTTCGGCCTGGGCACTCCTTAAGCCCTCGGGGCCACGTTACACCAGCGGCCTCAAGCCTTACCGATTGGCTTAGCCAGCTCTTTTCGGGCTACCGAAGAATCTTTCATCGTCGCTATAAACACCTGCTGCTTGCCCTTGGGATAAATGCCCTTGCCAATGCCATACCCGCAAGCCTCTTTCTGTTTTACGTCCGCGACCAGCTT
Organism: Burkholderiales bacterium; assembly: GCA_030828265.1. Lineage (GTDB taxonomy): Bacteria > Pseudomonadota > Gammaproteobacteria > Burkholderiales > Burkholderiaceae_A > Hahnella. The sequence goes on from JAURCW010000210.1 coordinate 782, forward strand.
CAACTCAGCGACCTGATGGCTGGGCTCTTACTGCTTGCCTACTTCAGCACGGCTGCGCTTTCTATTCCCGCCTGGGGCTGGCTGATGGGCCGCTATGGGCCAAGGCCGTGTTGGCGCATGGCCATGTTGGGATCCATCTTGGCCTTTTTATGGGCGGTTTTTTTAGGCCCGGGTGACATGTTTGTATTTGGCCTCATCTGCCTCGTGACAGGGCTTGCCCTCGGTGCCGAGCTTATTGCGCCATCGCTTTTCATCGGGCGAGTCATCGAAGAGTCGGGGCACCATGATGCACTGGAGGGGCAATACTTCGGGCTTTGGAATCTGCTGGCCAAGTTTGCGCTGGCCGCAGCAGCTGGGCTTGTGCTGCCCGCCCTCGCCCTGACGGGCTACGACCCGTCCTTGGCCTCGAGCCAAGGACAGTGGGGTGTCAGCAGCACGGCCTGGGGCATCAGCCTTTCAAGCCTCGCCCTTTTCTATGCGGGCCTTCCCTGCCTTCTCAAACTCATTGCCCTTAGCCTCATTCCTGCATTCAATAAGGAGTCTTCACATGCACCCTCCCAGCCACTTGTCCACCAGCCTGTCCCCTAGTCCTCTTGCCGGCCTGCGTCGCCTCATTTGTCTGACGCTTATGGGTCTGGCCATCAGCCTTGGGCTCTCAGGCTGCGCAAGCCCTAAGTTAGAAGACTATGCCAAGGAAAAGCCCGTGCTTGACCTTGAGCAATACTTTGCGGGGCGCACAACAGGCTGGGGCATTGTTCAAGACCGCTTTGGCCGTATTACGCGCCGGTTCGTTGTGGAAATTGATGGCCGGTTTGAAGGCGACCGTGGCGAGCTTGATGAGCGGTTTGTCTGGTCCGATGGAGAGAAGCAAAGGCGGGTCTGGCGGCTGCAAAAGGTGGGTCCGCAACAGTGGGTCGGTGAGGCTGACGATGTGGTTGGTCAGGCCCAGGGAAGACTTTCGGGTAATGCGCTGCAGTGGGGCTACACGCTTGCGGTGCCCATTGATGGTCGAACCATTGAAATGCAGTTTGACGACTGGATGGTTTTAGTCGATGAAGAGGTTCTGATGAATCGGGCCGTCTTCAGTAAATTCGGTATACGGCTCGGTGAGGTCACGCTCTCTTTTCGACGTCAAAGCGCACCTTGAATCTTCTGATCAGTTCTAGCGTGAAGACAAAAGCCTCCTTGCCCAGCCTTCTAGAACCCTTTCGGCCACTTAACGAACCCATTGAAGACTGGGCGGATCGAACTGTCTGGCTGGTGGGCGGCTCCGAGGGAATCGGGCTTGCCCTTGGTCGCGAACTCTTCGAAAGGGGGGCAAAGGTTGTCGTCTCGGCCCGACGGGCCGACC
>JAURCW010000128.1 GCA_030828265.1 Burkholderiales bacterium
ATGCCCTTTGAAATTGTGAAGGCTGACAATGGCGACGCCTGGGTTCAGGTTCGGGACAAAAAGCTTGCTCCTCCGCAGGTGAGTGCCGAGGTCCTTCGCAAGATGAAGAAGACGGCCGAAGACTATCTGGGTCATGAAGTTACCGAGGCCGTTATTACGGTTCCCGCCTACTTTAATGACGCACAGCGCCAGGCCACCAAAGACGCAGGTCGTATCGCAGGCTTGGATGTCAAGCGAATTATTAACGAGCCAACTGCCGCCGCTTTAGCCTTCGGCTTGGACAAGTCGGGTGGGCGTGACCGAAAAATTGCCGTCTACGACCTAGGTGGCGGCACCTTTGACGTATCCATTATTGAAATTGCCGACGTGGACGGTGAGAAGCAGTTTGAGGTTCTTTCAACCAATGGCGATACTTTTTTGGGTGGTGAAGACTTCGATCAGCGCATCATCGATCACATCATTGATGAGTTTAAGAAGTTAAATGGTGTTGATCTCTCAAAAGATCCTATCGCCTTGCAGCGTATTAAGTCGGCTGCCGAGCGCGCCAAAATCGAGCTTTCATCAGGTCAGCAAACAGAACTTAACGAGCCCTATATTGCGATGTCCAATGGGGCTCCTGTTCATCTTACGTTCAAGCTAACCCGGGCCAAGCTGGAGTCTTTGGTCGACGAGCTTATTACGCGAACCATTGAGCCCTGTAAGGTCGCTCTCAAAGATGCAGGCGTTTCTGCCTCTGACATCGACGACGTCATTTTGGTGGGCGGCATGACCCGTATGCCCAAGGTGCAGGACGCGGTTAAGGCGTTTTTTGGTAAAGAGCCCCGCAAAGATGTGAACCCCGATGAGGCAGTGGCTGTGGGTGCGGCTGTTCAAGGTTCAGTGCTTGCTGGTGATCGAAAGGATGTGCTGCTCCTTGATGTCACGCCACTATCCTTGGGTATTGAGACGCTTGGTGGTGTCATGACTAAGATGATTCAGAAGAACACCACCATCCCAACCAAGTTCTCGCAGGTTTTCTCAACGGCCGATGACAACCAGCCTGCTGTCACCATCAAGGTTTATCAAGGCGAGCGTGAGCTGGCCAACGCCAATAAGAGCCTTGGGGAATTCAACCTCGAGGGTATTCCACCGTCACCGCGTGGCACGCCGCAGATTGAAGTGACCTTTGACATTGACGCGAACGGTATTCTTCATGTCTCGGCCAAAGACAAGGCAACGGGTAAAGAGAACAAGATCACCATTAAGGCAAACTCCGGCTTGTCTGAGGATGAGATTAACAAGATGGTGGCGGATGCCGAGGCCAATGCTGAAGAGGACAAGAAGCGGGTCGAGATTGTGCAGGCCCGCAATACTGCCGAGGCCATGGTGCACTCGGTTAAGAAATCTTTAGAAGAGCACGGTGATAAGGTTGAGGCCGATGAAAAAGCCAAGATTGAAGAGGCTGTTAAGGAGCTTGAGGCCGTGATGTCTGGTGAAGACAAAGACGCCATTGAGGCAAAGACCGACAACCTCATGAAAGCCTCCCAAAAGCTTGGCGAAAAGGTCTACGCTCAGAATGCACAAGACGGAGCGGGCTCGGCCGACGCATCCAACGCGTCGTCCCAGGGTGGATCGTCCGGTGGTAAGGCCGATGCCGAGGATGTTGTCGACGCCGAGTTTAAAGAAGTGAAACGCGATTGATCTGCGCTTTTTGTTCCTTGGCCCCGGCAGGTCGTCTTCAAGCCGGGGTTAAACCCATTACGCCGGGGCATAGTCCCGGCGTCTTCTATTGATAAGCCATGGCAAAACGTGATTACTACGAAGTCTTAGGAGTCGCTAAGAACGCTTCCGAGGACGAGCTTAAAAAGGCTTATCGAAAGCTCGCCATGAAGCATCACCCCGATCGTAATCCGGGGGATAAGGCGTCTGAAGATAAGTTTAAGGATGCCAAGGAGGCCTACGAAATGCTCTCGGACCCCGAGAAGCGAGCGGCCTACGACCGTTTTGGTCATGCGGGTGTTGATCCCAACGCCGGTGGCGCTGCAGGACAGGACTTCTCGGGTTTTGCAGACGCCTTTGGCGATATCTTTGGCGATATTTTTGGTGCGAGTCGAGGCAGGGCTGGCGCAGGAGGCGGTGGACGTAGCAATGTCTACCGTGGCAGCGATCTGCGGTATGCCATGGAAATTACACTTGAGCAGGCCGCGGCAGGTTTCTCCACTGAAATTCGCGTCCCAAGCTGGGAGTCTTGCACCACCTGCGAAGGAACAGGGGCCAAGCCTGGTACGAAGGCTGAAACCTGTAAGACATGCGCTGGCCAGGGACAGGTTCGTATGCAGCAGGGGTTTTTCTCGATTCAACAGACCTGCCCAAGCTGCCACGGGTCGGGTAAAACCATTCCAAATCCTTGCAAGGCCTGTGATGGTGTCGGCCGCGTTCGTAAGCAAAAGACACTTGAGGTAAAGATTCCTGCAGGAATCGACGATGGCATGCGTATTCGCTCGGCCGGAAATGGTGAGCCTGGCCTAAACGGGGGCCCTCCAGGCGACCTTTATGTTGAGATCTCGGTCAAGGTTCATCGTGTTTTTCAGCGTGATGGTGATGACCTGCATTGCGAGGTACCCGTAGGGTTTGCCCGCGCAGCGCTTGGGGGGTCGATTGATGTTCCAACCCTCAGCGGGCGTGCAAGTTTCGACCTTCCCGAGGGAACGCAAACCGGGAAAACTTTCCGGCTTCGTGGCAAGGGCATTAAGAATGTCAGGTCGGGAGTTCAAGGCGATTTATATTGCCACGTTCTTCTTGAAACCCCGGTTAAATTGTCCGATCACCAAAAGAAGATACTGAAGGATTTTGAAGAGTCATTGGAGGAGGGCGGCACCCACCATAGTCCTCACAGCAAAAGCTGGATGGAAAAGGTGAAAGAATTTTTTAATTAGGGCAGCATGCATAGCCATGCCCAGGAGTGAGCTGTTTTAGCGACTTGGCTCCGAGGCCACATTCAAGACGTTTGGAATAGCTGGAAGGCGAACAACGACGAAAAGCGTCAGGCAGGCAATCGCAGCAAGTCCCACGAGCGTAACTTGAAAGCCAATCGCCTTGACCACCGGGCCTAATAAGAATACGGCTGCGCTACCCACGAAAAAAGAGATGCCTAGTCGCATGCCTGCGACTCGAGAACGCAGTCGGTCGTCAATAAATCGCACCATAATGACATCGGAAAATGGAATGGCCCCAAAGATGGCCGCCATAAAGCCAAGTCCCGCCGCATAAAAAAGCCATCCCTCGGCAAAGGCGGCAACAAGTAAGAAAAAAGCCTGCAGGCTAACTACACCAAGAAAGAGTGGCCGAAGCGCAAAACGGTCGGTAAGACGCCCCATAACAACCTGGCTCACACCCGCGATGGCATAGAGAAGGGCAAGCACAAAGCCAATCTGGGCTGGACTCTCAAGGAGACCGTCAAGCTTGATCTTAAAAAGCTCGGTATTGCTGTTGGTGGTGAAGTTAAAAAGAATGGAGCTTGCGCAGGCTGCGAGCGTCATCACAATAAGTGCTCGCTTGACATCACCATTGAACACTAACGGAGTGTTTTCCGCCTGTTTATTTGCTTTGGCAGGGCTCTCTGGCTCCTGCGGGGCAAGGCGCATAAAGGCGACGCCCAAAAAAAGTGCCATGAGTCCTGGCAGTACAAAGGCAGCCCGCCAGCCCGCGCGGCTCACCGTGATGCCAGTAATAAGTGCAGCCAAGGCCACGCCAAGGTTGCCTGCTAGGTTATTCCAGCCAATTGCAGCGCCAGGTCGACTGGCATGGCGCAAAAGCATGGGAATCCCAACGGGGTGGTAAATGGAAGCGAAGATACCTAAAACAGTAAGGCTTACAGCCAGATGCCAGCTCTCGCTGCTAAGGGCGACTAAAAAGCATGAGGCTGCGGTTCCGAAGAAGAAGAGAAGCATGGACTTGCGTCGCCCCCACAAATCGCCAAGCCGGCCTGCTGGAATGGAGCCAAGACCAAACATAAGAAAGGCGCCTGTGGTGTAAGGCATGAGGTCTTCCCATCGATCAACGCCAAGGTCGATGGCAATGAGTGAGACGGCAGAGGCAAAAATGAGAAGCACAAGGTGGTCCAGGGCATGGGCTGCGTTAAGCAGTAGCTGGACAGAACGACCTAATGCGCTTTGCG
>JAURCW010000044.1 GCA_030828265.1 Burkholderiales bacterium
AAGAACTGCGTAACTGGACATGCCTGTTCGCCGAGCCTTTGGCTGGGCTTATAACGACATCCCTGACAGTAGTTGCTCATTCTGTGAATGTAGGCCCCGCTAGCAAGGTAAGGCTTGCTCGTAAAACGCGGGCCTGTTGCATAGAGAGCCATGGCCATGACATTGGGATGCTCAACCCAATGAACCGCATCCACGTAAACGGCCAGGAACCAATCCGAGACCTCCTTGGGGTCAATCTCCGCCAAAAGACCAAAGAGGCCGGTAACCATAAGGCGTTGTATATGGTGTGCATAACCGAGTTCAAGGGTCTGCTCAACAACCTGCCGTTGGCAGTTCATATGAGTTTGGCCGGTCCAGAACCAGTCAGGCAGAGGTCTCTTAGCTTTGAGCTCATTGGCATTGAGCAGGCCCGGCATCTCAAGCCAGTAGATCCCTCGCATGTATTCTCGCCAGCCCAGAACCTGCCGAATAAAACCCTCCGCACTCTCAAGCCTCACCCTACCTTCACGGTAAGCCTTTTCGACATCGGCCACCAGCTCCCGCGGGTCAAGCATATGAAGGTTAAGGCTCGAGCCAATGGCCGAGTGCCATCCAATGGATAGGCCCGTCCACATGGCGTCTTGGGTAGGCCCAAAGTCATCAAGCCGTTGCTCAAGAAACTGGCGCCAGGCCAACCTGGCCTGCTCAGGTGTTACGGGCCAGAAAAAGGCCTGCAAGTCACCGGGATGGTCGGGGTACCAACGCTCAACATCGTCCATCGCCTCACGCGTCGTGGTATCGGGCTCGATACGTAAAGGCGCGGGCGGCTCGCCGGGTCCTTTCTTACCAAATGGCTTACGGTTCTGTGCGTCGAAATTCCATTGCCCTGCCTCGGGCTCACCATCGGGCTGAAGGAGAACTCCGTGCCGGCGGCGCTGCTCGCGATAAAAGAGTTCCATCCGCAGCTGACGTTTACCCTTGGCCCAGTCGGCGAAGGACTTCGGGCTGCAATAAAAATGGGGATCCTCTTCCTCAACAACCGTTAGACCCGGCTGATCTGCTAAGGCCTTTTGTAGAGACTGCTGCAGTCGCCAGTCGCCTGGCCTCTGGAACCGGAGGGTGACCTCAGGCCACTGGGCTTTCCTTACCTGAAGAAACCTTAAGAGCCGACCTGCAAGTGTCGGCTCGTCCCCGAAACCCGGCTCATCGGTGCGAATGTAGTAGACGTTGTAGCCTTGGCTTTGCCATCGCTCTCGGGCATGGCGCATGGCCGAGAGAAAAAGGACCGTGCGCGCCTTGTGGCTTTTAACGTGGCTTGCTTCCTCGGGGGCCTCAATAAGAAGAATGGGGGCGCTGCATCCAAGGTCTTGGCAGACCGCGGGGGATTCGGAAAGCTGATCGCCGAGCACCAGCCCAAGGGTGATGCCCACCTTCGATTAACTAAAGGGAGTGGCGATGGCGCCAGTCAACAACTGACTTGGTTAGCTCTGCAAATTCGGTGACCACGCGTATACCATCAGGTGCCCGGCGACTTAAAACAGGACAGCGCCCACCGGCCCAAATCTCAACCGATTTGGGTAGCTTGGCGCGCAGCTCGGTTAGACCATCGACAACGAGTGTGGGATTCATAACGGGAGAGAAAGAAAGCACAACCAAGTCGATGTCCTGCGCTTGTGCGGCCAGAACAATGTCCCAGACTGGAGTCTGTACGCCCAGAGAAAAACAACGACAGCCTTCCAGTGCAAGCAAGGCCTCCACCATGAGCAGGCCCATGCCATGTGGCTCGGATGGAAAGGTTGTAGCAACACCCTCGGGCGGTTACCCGGCTGAGGAATGGTGCTAATGGCATTACGCAGCACGACCTGCATTGACTCAGTAAATAGATGCTCTTCGTAAATCTCAAGCTGCCCGCGGGCCCAAGTGTCGCCAACCTTCTCGGTAAGCGGCGCAACAAGCTCCGTCACGAAACGGGCAAGCCCCAGGCGCAGCACACGTTGACTGAGCTGGCGTCGAAGGTCTTCGATCTCATGGGATTTCAGAACGTTCATGAGCTGGTCAAGGTCGGCGGCCTGATCCTCTGAAGCAATAGGTGCCGCCTGTGGAACCGACTCTGCAAGCGCCTGTAGGTCTTCCAGGCTTAGGCCAATAATCTTCCCAGGCCGATAGCCAACATCCATAAGCCGACGAATGGCACGAAGTCGATCGACCTGATCGATGGAATAGATTCGTTCGCCAAAGTGGTCGCGCTCAGGGTTCGGGAAACCATAACGCCGCTCCCAGACACGCAGCGTGTCTTTGGAGAGCCCTGTGTCACGCTCAACGGCAGCGATACTCAGGTGAATAGGGGCTTTGATGGGCTGATCCATAGGCGTTCGACAGACTTGACGAGAAACCCTTCTTTGTCATGGACAAATATTTGACGGTTCGACTGTTACTGCCTAGTATAGAGCCTCTTATTCCAAATGACTAGGACAAAAAGCCCCTTGTTATGACAAGACCGCACAATCCACGCCGTTTTTTACTGCTTGCAGCCCCTGTCTTACTTGCCTCGACACTCGGCCTCGCCAACAGCAAGGCCCAGGCCTCGTCCACTTCAGCGAGCTGCCCGTCGCTCTTGAACCAGACCTTCCCCAGGCTTCAAGACGATGAGCCGCGTTCGCTTTGCGAATTTCAGGGCAAGGTAGTGCTGGTTGTGAACACGGCAAGCTACTGCGGTTTTACCCAACAGTACGAAGGGCTTGAAACGCTCTACCGGAATTACAAAGACCAAGGGCTTGTGGTGCTTGGGTTTCCTTCAAACGACTTTAGCCAAGAGCCGGGCTCGAACCAACAGATTGCCGAATTCTGTTCCAATACATTTTCGGTTCGCTTTCCCATGTTTGCCAAGACCAAGGTAAAGGGCCCGGGCGCAAACCCGCTTTTTACCGAGCTCGCCAGGCTGGCCGAGGCTCCCGGATGGAATTTTCATAAGTACCTGATTGGGCGAGATGGCAAACTTGTTTCAAGCTATTCAAGTGCGGTCTCTCCCGATAGCCGTCGACTCCGGCACGACTTGCAAGCTGCCCTTCGCCCCAAACCACTCTGATGCATTACGACGCTGCACGAAACATTAACGAAAGGCTGCCATGAACGCACCCGAGAAAATTGACCAACTGCCTGACATTCAGTCAAGCCTCGATACCCGACGTCTTTCTATCCAGAAGGCTGGCATTCGAGGCATGCGCCATCCTGTGATGGTTCAAACCCCCGCCGGAGCGCAGCCTTCGGTGGCCGATGTTGAGATGACCGTTGGCCTGCCCGCTGAGGCAAAAGGCACGCACATGTCGCGTTTCATCGAGGTCTTCCAAGACCACGAGGCCCCCTTGAATTTTGAGAGCGTCAAGTCACTCATGGCCAAAATGCTCATCCGTCTCGAGGCCGTTGAGGGCGAGCTTATTGTTCGTCTGCCTTACTTCATGCGCAAGCAGGCGCCCGTATCAGGCGTAAGTTCGTTAATGGACTACGAGATGACCTGGACGGTACGTCACGCCGTTCAGCCTGAGGTTTTGTTGAAGATGGTTGTACCCGTAACCAGCCTTTGCCCCTGCTCGAAAAACATCTCCGACTACGGGGCGCACAATCAACGCTCGCACGTCACAATCACGGCGCGGCTCAATGCCGAACTTGGCCCGGAGGCACTTATTCGCGTGGCAGAACAGGCCGCTTCCTGCGAGCTCTGGGGCCTTCTCAAGCGACCTGACGAAAAGTACGTCACCGAACGCGCGTACGACAACCCCAAGTTTGTGGAAGACCTCGTTCGCGACATCGCCCTAGGACTTCAGCGATTGCCTGCCGTGGATGGGTTCAGTGTGGAGTCCGAGAACTTCGAATCCATTCATAACCATTCGGCCTACGCAAAGATCGTCCACAACTTTGCCGACTAAGCCTCATGTTGTCGTTATTGGCTCGGGTATCGCGGGCCTATCAACCGCCTGGCATCTAAGGCACCGGGCGCGCCTTACCATTCTTGAAGCAGGCGACCGGCTTGGTGGGCACACCCACACCCGGTCCATTGCGATCAATGGGGTAAGCGGCCCTGTGGATACCGGCTTCATCGTATTCAACCATCAGACTTATCCGCTCTTCACGCCATGGCTCGCGGAGCTTGGTGTTCAAACATCGGCCTCGGACATGTCGTTTTCCGTCTCGGTGGATGCAGGTGCCTTCGAATGGTCTGGAAGTAATTTGCGTTCGGTCTTCGCCCAACCCACTAATGCGCTTCGGCCTAGTTTCTGGTTGATGCTGCGTGAGATCTTAAGGTTTAACAAGAAGGCGCCTGAGGACTCGGCCGCCATGCTGACGGGAACAAAACAGAGTGTTTGCCTAGGCGACTACCTTGATGCGGAAGGCTACAGCGAACGCTTTCAGAGGGCCTACCTGCTTCCTATGGCCGGGGCCATTTGGTCATGTCCGACCGAGACCATGCGCGGCTACCCCCTAACAAGCTTTGTTCGGTTCTGTAGCAACCACGGGCTGCTCCAGGTGCAAAACCGGCCAACCTGGTACACCCTAAGTCACGGCAGTGTGAGCTATATCGATGCCATGCTTAATCGCATGCAGGCCGAAGAGGTCATGCCCGAGCTTCGGCTCAATGCGCGGGTTGAGTCCATTACGCCGGGGCCGACGGGTCTGGATGCGGGAAACGGCGGGCATCTCCACAGCCTTGCAATTGCCGGCCAAGACCTCAAGACCGGTCTGCCCTTTACGCTGAAGGCGGATGCCGTTGTACTAGCCTGTCATGCTGATCAGGCGGCAAAGATTCTTCGCGGAGCCGACCACCCCGCGCAGCCGCTGCTGCATGCCATCGGTTTTCAGCCCAATAAGGCCTATCTGCATCTCGACGCCTCCCTCATGCCACGACGCCGTGCAGCATGGGCCTCTTGGAACTACCTCAGCCAGACCGGCCAAAAGGCGTCCTCAGCGGTTAGCGTCACTTATTGGATGAACCGGCTTCAGCCGCTTGTCTTCTCGGACGATGTCTTCGTAAGCCTTAACCCCCATCGGCCCCCGGACCCCAGTAAAACCCTTGAAGAGGTGAGCTACGAGCACCCCATCTTCAATGAGGCTGCTGTGGAAGCTCAGACAGGCCTTGCAACAATGCAGGGTAGCCAAGGCGTCTGGTTTGCAGGCGCATGGACAGGTTTTGGTTTTCATGAAGATGGTTTTCGGGCTGGCAAGCAGGCCGCTGAATCAGTGATAAGCGAAGTTTGCGCAGCGCCTCAGGCGCTTGCACGGGCGGCATGATCGAGTCTCTTCCCCGTATTGTCTGGGGGCGTGTGGGCCACACGCGATTTCGACCGATTGTTCATCGGTTTAAGACACGAGCTTTCTATCTTCAACTTCCTCTTCGGTCGATGGACCTACGAGCCCAGCGTGGAGAATTCACCGCACAAGGGGCTGGCCATCTTTGGGCGGTCGATAAGCCCGCACTGCTGTCGGTCTGGTCCAAAGACCATGGTGATGGAAGGCCGCTCCTGCACTGGGCAGAGAATCAGCTTCAAGCCGCAGGTATTCATGATGCAGACGGCGAGATCTGGCTCACTACCTTTCCGCGCGTTCTCGGCTATGCCTTTAAGCCGGTGAGCTTTTGGTTTTGTGAGCGTGGCAATGGCAGCCTCGCGGCCGTGATTGTGGAGGTGAACAACACCTTTCAAGGGCGGCATGTTTATGTTCTAAAGCCAGGCGACGGCTATTCCAACGGTCAGACCCTGCATGCCGAGAAGGCCTTTTATGTTTCTCCATTTTTCGAGGTGAAGGGCCATTACGCCTTTCGGTTTTTCCGAAGCCCCAGCACGGGCGGCCAAGACCTTGCCCGTATCGATTACAGCAGCGAACCCCAGGAGGGCCTGCACTTAGCAGCAATCTCGCCCAACAAGCTCGACCTAACGACCTATTTAAGCGGCCGGTCGCGACCACTGAATCGCTTCACCGCTCTTCTTGCCTGGTTAAGTTTCCCAGCCTTCAGTCTCAAAGTGATTGTCCAGATTCACTGGCATGCCCTGCAGCTCTGGCTCAAAGGGTGTCGCCTCGTTCCACGTACCTAACAAATTAAAAGAGTCTCCTATGCCTCCCTCCTCTGCAACCCAACCTGTTCTCATTAGCCCAGAAACAGAGGTGCTTCATGCCTCGCCAAGGCCCCTTCCAGCAAAGACCGGGCGCGGCCTGGGTGGACTGCGAAGCCGACTGGTTCTCTCGGTTCTGAATAGGCTGCGCATCGGTCAGTTGCAGCTTGAACTTCCCGATGGCAGCAGCCAGCTCATTGCAGGCAAAGACGACGCCCTTCGCCTTCGCGCCGACCTCAAAATTCACCGCTGGCGAGCCCTTAGCGATGCTGGCTTTCGTGGGGATATCGGCTTTGGCGAGGGCTATATGCGAGGCGACTGGTCAAGCTCAGACTTGCCCGCACTTTTAGGCCTGCTCGCAGCCAATCGTAAGGTGATTGAACCCGCGCTTTACGGCAGTCCCATAAGGCTCCTTTGGGATCGGCTGCAGCATCAGCTTCGTTCAAACTCAAGGCGCCAGTCACGGCGAAACATTGAGTTTCACTACGACCTGGGTAACGACTTCTACAAAGAATGGCTTGACCCAAGCATGACCTACTCAAGCGCCCTCTTCGACCGCACCGGAAAGTGGGGCAGCTCGGTGGACCTCGAAGAGGGTCAGCTGCGAAAGCTCGATCGAGTGATTGACTGCCTTAATGAAGCGCCAACCATGTCGGGGCCTGAGCCCAAGGTGCTTGAGATTGGCTGTGGATGGGGTGGTTTTGCAGAAAGGTTGTTGCAAAAACAGGCCGCCCATTACACAGGGCTTACGCTCTCGCCCGCGCAGAAGGACTGGGCCGAAAATCGGATGCACAAAAAAGGATTGGCTTCTGAGGACAGGGGCTGGCAGTTTCAACTTCAAGACTATCGCGACTCAGAAGGCGAGTTTGATGCGATTGTCTCCATCGAGATGATCGAGGCCGTGGGCCAGTCCTATTGGCCCACCTATTTTCAGACCCTGCACGACCGGCTGCGGCCAGGGGGACGGGCTGTTGTGCAGGCCATCGTCATTCAGGACGCACTCTTTGAGCGCTACGCTCGCTCGCCCGACTTCATTCAGAAGTACATCTTTCCGGGCGGCATGCTGCTCACGCCGTCTGCCATTGAGTCCCAAGCCGAGCGCGTTGGACTTAAAGCAGGGGAGCTCTTTGGCTTTGGCCTTGACTATGCACGAACACTTCGCGAATGGCTTGAGCGGTTTAATGAACAAGAGTCTTCCATTCGGGGCTTGGGATTCGACGATCGTTTTTTTGCCATGTGGCGTTTCTATTTGGCCTATTGCGAGGCTGGGTTTGTAGCGGGCGATATTGATGTGGTTCAGGTCTGTCTGGATAAACCACGTCAATGAACAAGACAGTCATGAAACAGGTTCATTTCAGACTCGCCTTAAGGCTCGCCGGGGTGGTTCTGGGAAGCCTTATTGGCTTTGCCGCCTTGCTCAACTCAGCACTGGCCTCCACCGCGCCTGCCCCATTAACCAGCCTTGTAGGCCAACAAGCTAGCCTCCTAGGGGAGGGCAAGCTGCGCTTCCTTGGGCTTACGGTCTACGAGGCCCGACTCTGGTCCGCCGCAAAGCCCGAGATGGGCAAGCTCTTTGACCGTCCCCTTGCTTTGGAGCTTACCTACCGAACAGGACTTCAAGGTGGCACCATCACCAGCACCAGTCGCGACGAAATCGAAAGGCTTGGACTCGCAACAAAGCCCGGCCAGATCGAGTCCTGGGAAAGCCAGATGCGCGCCATCTTTCCCAATGTCGGCTCCGGTGACCGTATTCTTGGTGTTCATATTCCCAATCGGGGTGCCCTATTTTTTCTGAACGACCAGCCGATTGGCCAGGTCAATGATGCGCAATTCTCTGAGGCTTTTTTCAACATCTGGCTGCATCCCGAAACACGTGTGGCCAGCCTTCGTAAAAAGCTGCTCTCTGGGCTTATCCCCTAGCCCCCGCCGGTCGCGAGACCACCGCCGTGTCACGAGGGTTTAATCTTCAGTTCGATGCGGCGCTTTACGGCCTGCCGGGCTTCGTTCTGGCGTTTGCTGCCCTACCGCTCTACCTGCTTACCCCCTCCCTGTATTCCAACAGCTTTGGGCTGCCCTTGGCGGCCGTTGGTCTTATTCTCATGGCCTGTCGGCTCACCGATGCCATTACCGACCCCTTGGTGGGCAGGCTCCTTGACCAGACCCGAGGGGCACGGTTTCAGCGCTGGATGATTCCAAGCCTAGGTCTTTTGATGCTGGGCTTTGCTGGCCTTATGAACCCACCGAAGGCCTTGCTTGAGAGCGACATGCAGCTCGGCCTCATGGCCTGGCTTGCGGTGACTGTGGTCGTTGTCTCGCTTGCCAATAGCGCTGCGCAGCTTGCCCACCAAAGCTGGGCGATCTCTAGGGGAAAGAGCCTGCGCCAACAA
>JAURCW010000003.1 GCA_030828265.1 Burkholderiales bacterium
AGGCAGGATTCACTGCGCAATTAAAAATTACTTTTCCGTCGCAGAGATTACATTAGTTTGATAGTTTTCGAAATATCAAATAAAAATGACAGTTCCATGACATTTAATGGTTCGAAGACATGCTTATGCCGGTTCTGAGGATTCCTTCAATTACTGCGCTCGCTAGTTTTCGCTTGTATGGCTTTTACACACAATAGTTCTATAAACTTAGAATCATGAAAAATACAGATGCAGTTCAGGTTTTGCTCGCTCTGGGTCAGGAGACCCGGCTGAACCTTTTTAGGCTTGTTGTGCAAAAGGGCCAACAGGGCCTGACGCCGGGTCAGATGGTTGAGGCCCTTGGGGTTCCTAGTCCAACGCTCAGCTTTCACCTTAAAGAGCTTGTCGCTGCTGGGCTCCTGAAGGTCGAGCGCCAGAGCCGCAATCTTATTTATTCCCCCAGCGCCGATCGCATCGAGGCGCTTTCCGATTTTCTTCTTGAAAACTGCTGTGGTGGACTGCCATGCAGCCCAGGCACATTAGGTAAGAAGTCGAAGAAGCTCAAAAAGAAGACCACCTGCAGCTAGTTCTTGTCTGGCTGCTTTCGTTAACGCAATGGGTACCTTCGAGCGATTTCTCTCTGTCTGGGTTTTTCTTGCCATCCTATTGGGCGTGGGCCTCGGCCTGCTAGTGCCCGAAGCCTTTGAGCAGCTGGCGAGGCTCGAGTTCGCTCATGTAAACCTGGTGGTTGGCCTGCTTATCTGGCTCATGATCTACCCTATGATGGTCCAGATTGACTGGTCCTCTGTAAGGCAGGTAGGGCGTCAGCCCGCAGGCCTTGGCCTGACGCTGTTTGTGAATTGGGTAGTCAAGCCCTTCACTATGGCTGCCTTGGCCATCTTCTTTTTCAAGTGGGTCTTTGCCGATCTCGTCTCGGCAGATCAGGCCGATCAATACATTGCCGGGATGATTCTTCTTGGTGTGGCGCCTTGTACTGCCATGGTGTTCGTTTGGAGCCAATTGGTTAAGGGCGATGCTGCTTACACCCTTGTGCAGGTCTCGGTCAACGACCTCATTATGGTGGTCGCCTTTGCACCTATTGCAGCGTTCTTATTGGGCGTTACTAACCTTACCGTGCCGTGGGAAACGCTTCTGGTTTCGGTGGTCTTCTACGTCGTGTTGCCTTTACTTGCAGGCGTTTACACCCGAAGTCGTCTCGCTTCAAACCCTCAGGCGCTTGCCGCCCTTATGGCACGGCTCAAGCCTCTTTCAATGCTTGGTCTGGTGGCAACGGTGACTATACTTTTCGGCTTTCAGGCCGAAACCATGCTGGCCAATCCACTGCCCATGGCGCTTATTGCTATTCCGCTCCTTCTGCAAAGCTACGGCGTGTTTGCGGTGGCCTGGATTATGGCCAAGCGCCTGAAGCTTCAACATGCCGTTGCGGGCCCAGCATGCCTTATTGGAACGTCCAACTTTTTTGAACTTGCAGTGGCAGTCGCCATTTCCTTGTTTGGCTTGAATTCCGGTGCGGCCTTGGCAACGGTGGTTGGCGTATTGGTTGAGGTGCCCGTCATGCTTTCCCTGGTTCACTGGGTGAACCACCGACGGCAGGCTACAGAAACCGCTTAAGTTCCGCGAGCTCGTCCGGAAACATTTCGCCAAGCTCAATGGCCTGCAGTACTCCCTGTCGGTCAATCACAAACAACTGAGGCAGCCCCTTTCGCGATTTGTAAATAGCATGCCAGGTGGCATCGGCAAGCCCCGCGCCAAACTTGTAGCCATGGTCCTTCATGTACTTCTCTGCATCGGCCTTTTTCTTATCAATCGTTACCGTAACAACTTCAAGGCCTTTGGACTCATGCTCTTTAAAAAAAGCATCGAGCAGTGGGTTTTGTTTCATGCAGAAAGGGCATCGGCTATGCCAGAACTCCAAAATCACAACCTTGCCCCGGTGATCATCAAGCTTCCAGGGTCGACCGTTAAGAAGCTCAAGCTTGGGCAGTTGTACAGCTCTGCCGAGTTCGAGCGTCCATGCCGAAGAGGGTGGGGAGCTTTTTGGTAAGCCTCCTGCGGCCTGAGCAAAGGCGGCCTGCCCTCTGAAAAAATCACCTGTTGTTGCAAGCAAACTCCAAAAACCAGCATGGCGTAAAAGGCTTCGACGGGTTGTATCGGGCGCCTGGGTGAGCTGGGCGCGGAGCTGCTGATTGCATTGGTTTTCGAGGTTTTTCATGGAAGAAGTATTGCGTTTTTGCCTTGGAACAGGCAAGTCTCTATAGTCGGGGCTTGGGCGTCCGTAGCTCAGCTGGATAGAGCACCTGGCTTCGAACCAGGGGGTCGTGGGTTCAAGTCCTGCCGGGCGCGCCATTTCCGCGCATTTACGCAAACATATAGATGCTGCGACACAAAATTGTCACATAAATCCCATCTAAATTGCTATAAATCAATAACTTAAGTTTTAATTTTGGTGGGCTTGTGCAATCGTTACATTGCGGCGCACAATAAGTTGTGCGAGTACCTCTTTTGGGTCGC
Organism: Burkholderiales bacterium; assembly: GCA_030828265.1. GTDB lineage: Bacteria > Pseudomonadota > Gammaproteobacteria > Burkholderiales > Burkholderiaceae_A > Hahnella. Next base: position 2,512 of record JAURCW010000003.1, read on the forward strand.
TCGTCGAACCGAATCAATCAACACCGAGTCTTTCTATGAATGCACCTTCACCCTCGCCATCCGCCCTGCAGGGCAAACGCGGACTTGTTATGGGCCTGGCCAACGACAAAAGCATCGCCGCGGCCGTGCTCCATAAACTCCATGGCCAAGGGGCAAAGCTTGTCACCCAGTGTCTTAACGAAAAGGCACTTGGCTATGCCCTACCCGTCGCCGAGCCCTTGGGCATTCCCGTGGTTCAGTGCGATGTCACCCAAGACGGTGCCCTTGAAAAGCTAGTTGCTGAATCACTCGAGCATCTCGGTGGCTTTGACTTTGTGGTGCACTCCATTGCATGGGCACCTCTGGCCGACCTGCATGGTCGCGTGGTCGACAGCTCCCGTGAGGGTTTTGCACAAGCGGTCACCGTCTCGTGCCATTCGTTTGCGGAACTCGCGAAGCTCTGTTTACCGCATTTCAGCCCCACCGGAAGCCTTGTCACCATGACTTACCACGGGGCGGACGAGGTCGTCCCGAACTATGGCCTCATGGGTCCTGTGAAGGCCGCTCTTGAGTCGCTCGTTCGCTATATGGCGGCCGAACTTGGCCCTCAAGGAGTAAGGGTTCATGCGGTCTCACCCGGCCCGGTGCCTACACGGGCGGCTTCGGGTATCGATCAGTTTGACAAGCTTATGGAAGACGTCGTGCAACGTGCACCACTGCGGCGCCTCGTGACCAAGGAAGAGATTGCGGCACTTACCGCTTTTCTTTGTAGCAGCGACTCCTCGGGTATGACGGGTCAAACCATTTACGTGGACGGCGGTTATTTCATGATGGCTTAAGGGTCACGGGCTCAGCTTCCGCATCGTGTCTTGTCACCGTTTGTACAAGGTCACTATTTATGACTGAATTTGAACTCTTTATATCCTCCGCCGCGCCGCTCGATCCGGTGGCCTGTGGTGTCGTTCATCCCTGCGATGAAGTCAGTCTTATGGGCGCCATCGAGTCGATGCAGGCCGGCATGATCGAGCCTGTGCTTATCGGCCCGGAGTCACGCATTCTTGCGGAAGCCGAGAAGGCAAGCTTGTCGCTGAAGGGCGCACGAATCATTAATGCCGACCACAGTCATCATGCGGCTGAGATTGCAGCAGAGCTCGCGGAAAAGGGAGAGGTTGAGGGCCTTATGAAAGGAAGCCTTCATACCGACGAACTGATGCATGCCATTCTGGCCAGGTCCGGTCTGCGCACAAAGCGCCGTATGAGCCACATCTCACGCTTTAATGTGCCTGCTTATAAAAAGCCTTTGTTTATTACCGACCCTGCGCTTAACATTCGCCCCGATCTTGCTCAAAAGGCCGACATCGTTCAAAACGCAATTTGCTTATTACAAATTTTAGGCGTTGAGCGACCTAAGGTTGCCATTCTCTCCGCAGTGGAAACCATCAACCCCTCGCTTGTCTCAACGCTCGATGCGGCAGCCCTTTGCAAGATGGCCGACCGCGGTCAAATTGTTGGGGGAGAACTAGACGGCCCCTTGGCCTTCGACAATGCTATCTCCATGGAGGCTGCACGCGTGAAGGGAATCAAATCCAACGTGGCCGGTCAGCCCGATGTTTTGGTGGTGCCCGATCTCGAGAGCGGCAACATGCTCATTAAGCAGTTGGAGTACCTAGCCGGTGCGGCAGGCGCAGGCATTGTGCTTGGCGCACGTGTACCCGTAGCCCTTACAAGTCGGGCAGATCCAGCTGCCTCGCGCGTAGCGTCAGCCGCACTTATGAAACTCGTGGCCTATGCCTACCGAAAAAAGCGACCCTAATTTAAGTCGTTATGTTTTGAGCCTGAACATTGGCTCATCAAGCCTTAAGTTTGCGCTTTATGCGCTAAGCCCAAGCTGGCAATCAACGCGTCAAGTGGGCTGGGCCATTCACCACGATGCGATCTTGAAGGGCAATGAGGCTCTTCAGCCTAGCGACGATTCGTTGGATAGGGTTTTGGCGGACCTGGCTCGAAAGGTGAAAGCGGCCATCAAGGATGAGGGCAATCTTGTTGCTGTGGCCCATCGCATTGTTCACGGAGGACGACTGTTTTCGGGCCCAGCCGTTTTATCAGCTGAAGATATCAAGGCGCTTGATGCACTGGGTTCACTTGCCCCACTGCATCAGCCCTTTAATCTTCGTGGCGTTCGCGCATGCGAAAAGGCGTTCCCTGGAGTCATAACCGTTGGCTGCTTCGATACTGCCTTTCACTTCACCATGCCCGAGGTCGAGCGTCGTTTTGCGCTGCCTCCGTCCTATTTTGAACAAGGTATAGGCCGTTACGGATTTCACGGCTTGTCTTACGACTACGTGGCGCGTCGTATGCAGGAGGCTAGCCCGAAGGCAAAGGGCCGCGTGCTCATGGCGCATCTAGGCAATGGCGCGAGCCTTTGCGCGGCTGTGAATGGCCGGAGCATTGCCAGCTCCATGGGCTTTTCAGCCGTCGATGGCCTGGTCATGGGAACTCGATGCGGTGCTATCGACCCTGGCGTTCTGCTCTACCTGTTGCAACAAGGCCAAACCCCCGAGGCTATTGAGACGCTCCTTTACAAAGAATCGGGGCTCTTGGGTTTATCTGGAGAATCGTCCGACATGCGCAGTCTGCTTGGCTCGAGCAGGCCCGAGAGCCGAATGGCGGTTGAGGTCTTCTTGCATCGACTGGTACGTGAAATGGGCGGGCTCGTTGCCTTGCTTCAGGGCTTGGATGTCCTTGTCTTTACGGGTGGCATTGGAGAAAACCAGCCGGTTATTAGGCAAGAGGCCTGTGACCAGCTGGCTTACCTTGGCCTGCTTATTGACCCCCTTGCAAATGAACAAGCCTCTCGGGTGGTTGGTAAGGGCCATCCACTTGCTATTCATGCTGCTGACAGCTCGGCTGAAATCTGGGTTCTTGCCACCGATGAGGGTCGGGTGGCCGCAGAGCAGGCGGTTGGGCTATACTCTGCCTCTCTCGGGGTGTAGCGCAGCCTGGTAGCGCATCTGCTTTGGGAGCAGAGGGTCGGGAGTTCGAATCTCTCCACCCCGACCACAGACATAAGGCTGTGATACCGTGGGACTTGGCCAGGCCCCCATCTGCCGGTAGCTCAGTTGGATAGAGCAACAGCCTTCTAAGCTGTGGGTCGGGGGTTCAATTCCCTCCCGGCAGGCCATACGTGGTGACCGTAGCTCAGTTGGTAGAGTCCCAGATTGTGATTCTGGTCGTCGTGGGTTCGAGTCCCATCGGTCACCCCATTTCTTTTCTTTTTCCTCTGTCCCTAAGGTTTTTTGCCCGCTCTGCCTTGGGTTATTGGCTGGCCCGGTAAAGCCACATATTTATGTTAGCCTCCGTTGGGTTTTGTAATATTCCCTAAAGGATTTAACAACAATGAAGTGGGCAGGTTTCAGCAGGTTTCTCGCCGGCGCATTTTTTACGGTGCCCCCAATGCATGCAGTGGCCGATGAAGATGCCATGATGCTCAAGCAGGGTGGTCAACGCCTTATCATCACGCAAGATGTGATGCGCACTTCGGTTGCTTATGACCCTTCCACGGGTACCTGCATAAGTTTTGCCAATTTTGAGGCTAGTCAATTGGGATTGTCTGGCCTTATTCAAGATGCAGGGTCCTCGCGTTTTGACCGTCGCAGAACAGTCATCACATATGACCGTGGCCTCACTGCGGACTTTGCCATTGGAATTCGAGCCGTCTGGATGGACCTTGCCATCCATCGTCAACCCTCGCAGGAGTTTCAGGCCCTTCCCTTGCCCTTTGATGTGCCAACTCGATCAAGTGTAGAAGCTTGGGGTGACACGCTTTTTGGTTTCAAATGGAGGTTCCTTGGTGAATCCAATCGAGACACATACCGAGCCGCGCTCTTTGGAGGAGTACGAGCGCCTACGGGTCGTCTGGCCGATGTTCAAGACCCTTCGCAACTGAGCACGGGAGGTGGCCAGTGGGATCTTGGTTTTTGGCCTACTTTTGATTGGCAGGTCAGGCCCAATGGCTACGTCAATGTAACGGGCTATTTTGAATACGCCTTGCCAGGCCGTCGCGATCAGTTGGTGACGCGCGATACCTCAGGCGCTTCCCTTGCTTCCCCGGTCGTTAGGAGGCAGTCGTTTAAGCCTGGTGACCTTGCGGTTTTAGCCCTTGCGTATATTCACAAACCCTCCACCGAGTCGGTGGACTGGGAGTTTCGCCTCGGCTATTGGTGGGGCTGGCAGGACAATTTAAAGGCGCAGTCTTTAACAGGGCAGGGCGGTGATGCCCACTACGCAGGGCCACGCGTATCGCGACCTAACACCAGTTGGCAGGAGACCTGGTTGCGTGTTGAGGCAGGTGGTTATCTCTTCCGTCAGGGGCTTCCCCTTGGCATTTTTCTCACCCTTTCGGAGCCCCTTGAAGGTGAGAATGCGCCCAAGGGCCGCACCTGGGGGCTTCGCGCGGAATATTATTTTTAGCGTTTTTTCCTGGTTGGCGTTTTCGTTCTTGAAGATGAATGGCGCGTGAACCCCTGTTCTAGTAGGCCTCTAACCCCACATGGGTTCTTAAGGCGTTGGGCAGTAGTGAGTCGTTAAGCGTCGCGCACCAAAGGAATAAAAGTCTTATCGCCTTGTTGTTTGCGCTCGAACTTTAGAAATGAAAAGTAGCCGCAGGTCTTGCCACTGGGGTACTCGCGACAGACCTCGGGTCTGCCCTCGTATATGGTGCAACGACGTTCTTCGGTATTGAAGAACCCGCAAATACTTCCATAAATTACATCTTTTTGGTGTTTTAAAATGCGTTCGTCAACCGCCTCAACAGGGTCGTCGCTTTTGAACCGGTAACGGCGTGTGTGTCTGGCCTGAGCCTTTTTTGTGGATAGGCCAAGATGTTTGGCGAGTCTTTTAATATCGTCATCGGTCACTACAATGCGTGGGTAGCTACAACAATAGCCAGGGCACTGGCCGCAGTCGTAGTTCACTTTCGCGGCGGCTACTTGTTTCTTTTTTGACGACGAAGACATGGTTTGATTGTATAGTCCTTTCCCATGGCACTTAGCTCACACGAACTTAAACAAGCGGTTGCGAAGGCTGCCGTACAAGAGCTCCCCCCCAATGCACTCTTGGGTGTTGGAACAGGGTCCACGGTGGATTGTTTTATCGATGCCCTGGCTGAGGCCGGGCTTTCCATTCAAGCAGCGGTTTCAAGTTCTGTGCGCAGCGAGCAGCGGCTACGCGACCATGGCATTGAAGTCTTAAGCCTCAACGACGTTGAGCAGCCTCTTGATGTCTATGTGGATGGAGCCGATGAGATTGACGGCACAGGCTGCATGATTAAAGGCGGCGGCGCAGCGCTTACACGCGAAAAAATTGTTGCCAGTGCCTCGAAGGCTTTTCTTTGCATCGTGGATGAGTCAAAGCAGGTGAAAACGCTAGGCCGCTTTCCCTTGCCCATTGAGGTTATTGAAATGGCTATTCGCCCCGTAAGCCGCGCCTTGCTTGCAATGGGGGGGCAGCCTAAGGTTCGAGAGGGTGTCCTTACCGACAACGGTCATTGCATTCTCGATGTTCATGGCCTTTCAATCGCCGACCCCTTGGAATGGGATGATCGTCTTAACGCCATACCAGGCATTGTTGCCCACGGCGTTTTTGCTCGGCAAAAGGCTGCGAAGGTCTTAGTTTCAACCCAGCAAGGGGTTCAGGTCGTTTCCTTTATTTGACACAAAATTGCAATCTTATTGTCATATCTAAGACCACTTCCTTCTGTACCCTTAGTAATCACCTGTTTATTGCCAAATTCTTTTCTCTTCTGAAGGGCATCCCACGTCATGAACCGTCACACCTCCAGCCAGTTTGACCAAGAACTCGAAGAAATTCGCACCAAAATTCTGCGAATGGGCGGGCAGGTCGAGCAAATGATTAAAGGCGCCCTTGTAGGTTTCGCAACGGTCAACCGCGATCAACTCAATGGTGTTCTCGCCCTTGAGAAGGAAGTTAACGATGCGGAAATGGAGATTGATGAAATCTGCAACAAGGTCATTGCCAAGCGCCAGCCCACTGCTTCCGATCTTCGTTTCCTGGTAGCTTGTTTAAAGATGATTCGCGACCTAGAGCGCGCCGGGGACGAGGCTGAAAAGATGGCCCGTATGGCGCTGCATTTCTACGAAGGCTCGCCGCTGCCCTTTCCTCGTATCGACTTCACGGCCATGTCGACCCACGTCACTTCCATGTTGCATCAGTCACTTGATGCCTTTGCACGCGAAGACGAATCGACTCTTACGAATGTCATCAAAGAAGACAAAGTGGTGGACGAGCATTTTCGCAACCACATTCGTCTTCTTATCTCGTATGTACTTGAAGACGCGCGAACGATTTCTCGTTCCATCGATATGCTTTTCTTCGCAAAGGCCATGGAGCGCATTGGCGATCACTCCAAAAACATGGCTGAGCATGTGGTCTATATGGTGCGTGGCCGAGATATTCGGCACACCGAGCCCGAGGCTCTTGATATCTCGAAAGACTAAGCCCCTGGAGGGGGTGTAAAGCCGGAGGCCATTTCGGCGCCATCCCCGAAAAAATGGGCTTCCAGTTGTTGCAGCAAGTATTTACGGGCTCTGGCGTCGGACAAATTAAGGCGGTACTCGTTCACGAGCATGGTCTGGTGCTTAAGCCATTCGGCCCAGGCTTCTTTCGAGACTTGAAGATAAATCTTCTTACCCAACTCGCCTGGAACCGGCGGGAAGTCAAGGCCCTCGGCTTCTTTCTTAAGTTTGATGCATTGAATTGTTCTAGCCATAAACTTCAGTATGCCATGGGGAGTAATGGGTAAGCTTTCCCTATCTGTAGCGCCTTTCGATTCAGAAAGTCTTCCCGCTCATGACTTGAATTTGTTGCATTGCGTCATTAGCATTGTCATAGTCAAAATTTAACCCCGCTCGCTTTGTATGTCGTATTTTTTATAAGGACCCCTGAACCATGAATTCCAACATGACCCCCGACCAGTTAATGAACTCTGTTAAAGAGACCCAAACCGCAATGGTGGAGATGGTTGCTAAGACCATTGAGTGCATGGAAAAACATCTCGACCTGAATTTGAAGGCGGCTCGCGCAAACCTGGCCGACGCCACTGAGGCCTCAAGCCAGCTTATGAGCGTGAAGGACGTTCCAGAATTCTATGCAACGGTTCAGTCTGTTTCCCAGCCTGCGCTTGGCAAGGCAACCAGCTACACCCGCAATGTTTACAACATCAATGCCGAGACAGCCGCTGAGTTTGCCAAAATGGTTGAGGTTCGCATGGCAGAAGTCAACAAAGCAATGTCAGCAAGCATTAACGAAATGTCCAAGACCGCACCCGCAGGTTCTGAGGGCATGGTGGCCATGGTGAAGTCTGCCTTCGCAGCATCCAACTCCGCCTTCGACGCTATTAACAAGGCGGCCAAGCAGGTCGTTGAAATGGTAGAAACTAATGTGGATGCCGCAGCCAAGGCTGGCGAGGCTGCCACTTCTGCTGCGCCTAAAACGACTGGCCGACGCACGAAGGCCTCGAACTAGTCTTCCCTCTCTGCATGGCAGACCCCTCAGTTTTGGGTCTGCCATGTGAAAGCCAGGTAAGCGTTAGGTAAGCGTTAGGCAGCCCGCAGGCGGGCAGCTTGACCCGCAAGGCTAGCCAACTCCTTGTAGCGGTCGGCCGCACAGCTTGCCGCAAAGGCCAAGGGCTTGACCCGTGGCTCAACGTTACAGACGCCGCGAATGTAACCAATGGCCTGCTGCACCACGCAGTTGGAGCCATTTTCGGGGTCCGGCGAGATATCGAGATGAACCTCAACCGGCCGCTCCGCCAAAACGGGCGCAAGCTTCAGGTAAAGGTCGGCAACCTTGTAAACCTCGTTCATAAGCCGCATTTGTGGCCTATCAACCCGCTGGTCATAATCACGCTCACGGGTGGTTTCTCCAAACAGCTTACAGCCGTGCTTACCATCAATGTGAACCACCACAACCAGGGTGTAATCGGCGTACCAGACATTGCCCTGCGAGAGTCTGCAAGAGTCAGCGCCGATGTAAATTTTAGAAGCAGGGGACTGCGCAGCAATGTAGCGCTCGAGTTGCTTGAGGTCGATGGCCATCGTCCAAATCTCCCTTTTTATTTTTTGCCTAGACGGCTGTTTGCGTTAAATCAAACTTTCTTAATCTTAGTCCTTCTTTATGACGAAATTGTCACCCGCTGCTCACGAATATATGGTTTACTGCATATTACGGGTTTACCCCCGTATTGTTGTCTCCTTGCAGACCCAGTTCTGCTTCCAGCCCCTGCACCTTTGCTGGGGCTTTTTTTTGTCTAAGGTAGGGATGGACAAACATTATTCAACTATGGCGCGGGGTTAAGGCCTTCGAGTCAACATTCATCCTTCAAACTAAAAAGGTGACCACAGAGCTACGAGTCTATTGCCAGGCGGGTGCCCGATATACTCATGTCGACGGGTGGCACGATGGCCGCCTCAAAATTCGTCTTAAGGCGCAGCCTGTCGAAGGCAAGGCTAACAAAGCTTTGGTGGAATGGCTCTCAAGTAGGCTCGATCTTCCAACCAGTCAGCTGCGCATTAGTGCGGGCGCGAAGAGCCGGTTTAAAACTATACAAATCGAAGGAGCCGCGGCAGAGGAAGTGCTAGGAAGGCTCTCAGCCTTGGCAAGCCGTGAGGCATAGTCGGATGCTTGCCGCGCGCCTGTGAATTGTTCGCTCATGCATCGTTCGCGGACTCATCGTTTGGGCATCTGAAAGCCCTTGCAGGGGTCCTCCCGTTCGGCTGCCGGTGTTATCCATACATAGTCGTAAACCGCCCAGGCGGGGTCGTTACGAACACCCGCGGCCGCGTTCATTGAAGGCTTGTCTACCGACAAGTCGGCTTCAACAAAGCCCACGGTAACGACCTTAACCGGCCTCTGAAAGGCGGGTAAAAGGCTGGGAATCCCAAAGTCTTTGCGAACATGGCCATTACCGGCAATCACAATCGCAGGCGTGTAGTCAGTGGCTGTCACCAAAAGCGCGAGGTCGGTGGCGCGTTGAACCAAGCGCATGGGCTCAAGCATGGCCTCTGGAAGCTGACCGCAGTGACCATCCACGAGCGCCTTGTTCAAGGCTTGAAGTGAGGGCTCTTCCAAAGGGGCCTTACTCAGTAATCCTTGCAGCTTTTCTGGAAGCGTGGACTCTCCCTTTTTAAAAAGCTGCATCGATTGACCGCGCACTAGGTTGCCTCCATACAAAGCCATGCCTTGGGACAGGGCTGCACGAAAAACAGGCTCGTGCAAAGGCCAGGCCCAGGCTTTGTCTTGAAAGCCCGCCTCGCGCAACTGCTCAAGGAGTGGCTGACCGGGCTGTTTACCCTCAGGCATAACAAAACCACCCATGGGCAGTTGTTCAACAACGAGGCGATAGGGCGGCTGGTTATTGCGGGCTTGGCCAAGCGCTTGAATAAGTCTCGCCCGGGCCTGATGGTGGTGGCTGTTATCGTGCAACTCGCCAAGCAAAACAATAGGGTAAGGGGCAAGCCGGCCTGCTAAGGCTTCGAGGCTCAGGGCCTGCCCACTACTTAGTTCAATAATTTCAGCGGGTCGCTTCGACGCTTCAGATTCGCCAGCCTTCAAGTCACTTTCCGTGTTGCCTGCATTGCCCGCGTTCAGCGAACTACAAGCAACTAGGCCACTTAGGCCCGATACAAGAAGTAAGCTGCGAAGAACTCTACCTAAGGTCATAGTCTTAATGCCCTTTTTAAAGTGCGTCTCACCTGGGCTGCGTCGTGAAAGGCAGCCCGCTTGACAAGAGGGAGCTTCATTAGAACACTACAGGCTAGCGAATTGAGCATGCAGGAGAGATCACCCGTTTTTGGGTGACGCCGAAGGTGTAATACGCCCCGTAAACTCTCAGGCAAAAGGACTGCAGGCTCATTGCTCTCTGGAGAGAGGCGCGCCGAGATGCTTCAAGCATCTGGGTGTTCCCGCCGAAGGTTAATGTCTCAGGCGCCAAGGACAGAGGGGGCATCAGGTCATAACTAACCTTGTCCTTTTCTCGTGGAGCCTCGCATGAACTTTCCTTCCAATCTGCATTACACCGCTAGCCATGAGTGGGCCCGCGTCGAGCCCGACGGCCAGATCACCATTGGCATCACAGCCCTTGCGCAAGATTCCCTTGGCGAGCTTGTCTACGTTGAACTTCCCGGCCTTGGTCGGCAGTTTCAGAGCGGTGAGGCGGCGGCTGTTGTCGAGTCCACCAAAGCCGCAAGCGACGTCTATTGCCCGGTTGCAGGTGAGGTCACCGCGGTGAACGAGGCGCTGTCACAGAACCCGCAGACCGTGAACGAATCCCCTTACGAGCAAGGCTGGCTCTATCGAATCAAGCCAAGCCAAGAGGCCACTGCGGCCGTCGCCGCACTATTGAATGCCGAGGCCTACAAGGCCCAGGCTGAGTCCAACCCTTCTTAATTCGAACGAAAGGATCTCAGCCATGCGTTTAAACGAACCCATCGACTCTCTTGAGGGTCTTCTTGCCGAGGACGAGTTTCACCAGCGTCATCTCGGCCCCGATGCAGCCGAGCAGCAGGTCATGCTTGCGGCCCTTGGTCTGTCCTCCCTTGAGGCTCTTATTGACCAGACCGTGCCAGAGTCCATTCGTCTTCGTCGCCCTTTGAGTCTGCCCGCGCCCACTACCGAGCAACAGGCGCTCAAGGGCCTCAAAGCCCTTGCAGAGAAAAATCAGGTGTACCGCAGCTACATTGGTGCGGGCTACTACGGCTGCATCACGCCCGAACCCATTAAGCGCAGCCTCTTGGAGAACCCGGGCTGGTACACCGCCTACACCCCCTATCAGGCAGAAGTTGCCCAGGGCCGGCTCGAGGCGCTTATGAACTTCCAGCAACTGGTCATCGACCTAACAGGTCTGCCCATGGCAAATGCCTCTTTGCTCGATGAGGCCACGGCGGCTGCCGAGGCCATGGGCATGTTTTTACGTCTACGCAAAGATGCAAGTGCCAATGTCTATCTGGTTGATGAGGCGGTTCATCCTCAAGTTGTTGCGGTAATTAAAAGCCGAGCCCAGTGGATGGGCGTGCAGGTGAAGCTGGTGGATCTACTTAGTAAAGACGCCCAGTCAGGATGCGACCTTCAGCAGGTCTTTGGCGCCCACGTGCAAATTCCCAACACCCAAGGACGTCTTGCTGACTGCACAGTGCTTGCCGAGCGGCTACATGCCCAGGCAGCCCGTCTATCGGTGGGCTGCGATCTGCTTGGCCTCATGCTGACCAAGCCGCCAGGCGACATGGGTGCTGATGTGGCCTTGGGTAATGCCCAGCGTTTTGGGGTTCCCATGGGTTTTGGCGGCCCGCATGCTGCGTTTTTTGCCGTGAAGGCCGACTTGGTTCGTGCCGCCCCGGGACGCATTATTGGTGTCTCGGTGGATGCAGCTGGCAAGCCCGCCTACCGCATGTCCTTGCAAACTCGTGAGCAGCATATTCGCCGCGACAAAGCCACCAGTAACATTTGTACGGCTCAGGCGCTGCTTGCCAACATGGCAAGCTTCTATGCGGTCTATCACGGGCCCGAGGGGCTTCGACGAATTGCCACGCGTGTAAATGCCTTCACGCGCATGCTTGCACAAGAGCTTTCTAAGGCGGGCCTCACGCCCACCTTCGAGAACTACTTCGATACCTTGCACATCTCCATCAACTCCCCCGAGAAGGCGCAGGCTATTCTCAGTCGGGCCAAGGCCCAACAGATTAATCTTCGATCTTTTACGAATAACAGCCAGATAGTCACCGGGCTTGGTGTCTCGATTGATGAAACCGTAGGCCTGCACGACCTAGCCGATCTGGTTGATGTCTTTACCGGCCAGCGCCCAGAAGCAAGCAGCCTGCAGGGCCAGACGCTCTCCAAGCTGCCTGCATCCATTCCCGCCTCGCTCCTGCGCACAGGGCCTGTGCTTTCTCACCCTGTGTTCCATCGCTATCGCAGCGAAACAGAGTTTGTTCGCTACATGAAGCGGCTTGAAAATCGCGATATTTCCTTGGTCCACTCCATGATTCCCTTGGGCTCATGCACCATGAAGCTCAATGCCTCCTCCGAAATGGCTCCGGTCAGCTGGCCTGAGTTTGCAAGCTTGCATCCTTTTGTTCCCGAGGACCAGTCCCGGGGTTACAAGGCCATGCTTACTGAACTGCGCGACTGGCTGGTTGAAATTACGGGCTTTGCCGAAGTCAGTTTTCAGCCCAACTCGGGCGCGCAAGGCGAGTACGCCGGCATCATGGCCATACGCCGTTATCAACAGGCGCAGGGCCAGGGGCATCGCAATGTCTGTCTCATTCCTTCATCGGCACATGGCACCAACCCTGCAACTGCTCAAATGATGGGTCTCTCCATTGTGGTGGTGGGCTGCGATGCCCATGGCAACATCGACCTTGCGGACCTACAGGCAAAAATTTCGCAGCATTCCGAGAGTCTGTGTGCCCTTATGGTCACCTACCCATCCACCCACGGCGTCTTCGAGGCAAGCATTGAGGCCATCTGTGCCCAGGTGCACGCAGCCGGTGGTCAGGTATACATGGATGGCGCAAACCTTAATGCCCAGGCGGGTCTTACGCAGCCCGCCCTTATTGGTGCTGATGTCTGCCACATGAACCTGCATAAAACCTTCTGCATCCCCCACGGTGGCGGAGGCCCGGGCATGGGTCCTATCGCAGTGGCCAAACACCTCGCTCCTTATCTCAACGACCATCCGTACGACATGTCAGACAAGGCAAACAGCGTTTCGGCGGCACCCTATGGAAGTGCCCTGATTGCCACGATTTCGTACATGTACATTCGAATGATGGGAGCCTCGGGCATTCAACGGGCGACCGAGCTGGCTATTTTGAATGCCAACTACATTGCCCATCGTCTTCAGCCTGTATTCCCCATTTTGTACAGGGGCGAGAAGGCAAGGGTGGCGCACGAGTGCATTCTCGATCTGCGAAGCTTGAAAGCCGAGCTTGGCATTACAGCAGAAGACGTCGCAAAGCGTCTTATGGATTATGGCTTTCACGCCCCTACACTCTCGTTTCCCGTAACCGACACTCTGATGGTGGAGCCCACCGAGTCCGAAGGTCTCGAAGAGCTGAATCGGTTCTGTGACGCCATGATTGCGATTGCAGGTGAAATTCAAGCGGTGCGCTCGGGGCAGTTCGATCGTCTCGACAATCCTTTGAAGAATGCGCCACACACCGCGGTAGAAATTGCAGCAGACACGTGGACGCATGGCTACAGCCGAGAGCAGGCCGCCTTCCCCCTGCCATGGGTGAAGGCATCCAAGTTTTGGCCTAGCGTGAAGCGCATTGATAATGCGGCGGGCGACCGTAACCTAGTCTGTACCTGTCCGCCGGTGGAGGCCTATGTCTAACTCCTCAAGCGCGCCTCAGCCCCAGTCGTCTGCCATGCAATCCCTTCAGTCCATTACGCTCGAGGCCATGCATCAGGCCCATGGCGCCAAGTTTGGCCCCTTTGCCGGCTTTACCATGCCCATTCAGTATGGGCTCGGCCTTAAGGCCGAGCATCTTCACACGAGGCAAAAGGCAGGTCTCTTCGATGTCTCGCACATGGGTCAGCTGCGCATCACTGCGCGTAATGGCGATGGACCAACACTGCGTAGGGGGCTTGAGGCCGCGTTACCCGTTGACTTTGAGGGCTGGCCCTCGGGCCAGCAGCGCTACAGTCTTTTACTTAATGACCAAGGCGGCATTGAAGACGACCTCATGTTGGTCTGGCGCCCCGGGCCTCAGCCCGAGGTACGCATGGTGGTGAATGCGGGCAATCGGCAGGCCGACCTCGCAAGGCTTCAAGACCTCGCCCCCGAGCTTCATTTTGAATGGGTTGATGCTGCGCTTCTCGCTCTTCAGGGCCCTGATGCCGAAGCCGTCTTGTGTCAACTTGACCCACGTGCTGCGGCGCCAAGGTTTATGGAATCCATCGAACTCAACCTGGATGGCGCTGTTTGTTTTGCCACGCGCAGTGGTTACACCGGCGAGGATGGTTATGAAATTTCCGTTCCGTCTATGGCGGCCGATCGAGTGGCTCGTAAGCTTCTTGCCGATAACCGCGTTGCGCTCGCTGGCTTAGGTGCCCGCGACACGCTTAGGCTTGAGGCAGGCCTACCCTTGCATGGTCAAGACATTGCACCTTCGGTCACGCCCGTTGAGGCAGGTCTTTTATTCGGTATTGCACCCTCTCGACGGCCAGGCGGCCCTAAGGCAGGAGGCTATCCAGGCGCCCAAGTCATTGAGCGGCAGATGGCTATCGGCCCAGCGCGTCGACTCCTAGCCTTTACCTCGCAGGCACCGGTACCTATTCGTGCGCACAACATCGTGCTGCTTAACGACGAGACGGTTGTGGGTGAGGTCACCAGTGGCACAGTCTCGCCAAGCCTTGGCCTGCCCATTCTCATGGCCAGTGTTCAGGTGTCTGCTTTAAATGCTGCGCTCTTTGCGCAGGTGCGTCAGCAAAAAATTCCACTCACCCAGTCCAAGCTGCCTTTTGTGCCAAAGCGCTATAAGCGCTAGAAGGCGACCTAAGGCCCTGGTCGCTCGCCGAAGGACTTAACGTGCGTTGGCTGAAGTGGCCCTTTGCCTCCCTCCTTACCATTGTTGTGGTTTACCAGGCTTACCTGTTCATGTCGGTGGCCTGGTTGGCAAGCAATAACCCTGCGACCACAGCATTCATCACGGCAGAAAAAGATCGCCTTACCCTTCAGAAATCCACCAAGTCCATTCAACAGTCCTGGGTGAGTTACAACAGCATCTCCTCGCATCTGAAACGAGCTGTTCTGGCAGCAGAAGACTCTGGCTTTGCCGAGCATGACGGCGTGGAGTGGGAGGCCATCGAAAAGGCCGCGCTCGAGAATCTAAAGAAGGGAAAGATCAAACGCGGAGGCTCCACCATCACCATGCAGCTTGCCAAAAACCTCTTTCTCTCCCCCGATAAAAGTCTGCTTCGCAAGGGCCAAGAGCTTGTCATTACCTTCATGCTCGAGGCCGTTCTTGAAAAACGTCGCATTCTTGAGCTTTATTTAAATGTTGCGGAGTGGGGTGAGGGTGTCTTCGGAATCGAAGCCGCCGCTCGACACTACTACGGCGTGAGCGCTCGGCAGCTCAACATAGAGCAATCCGCCTGGCTGGCATCGATTCTTCCTGCGCCAAAACGGTTCGATAAGAATCGGGGCAGTGCCTTTATTCGCAGCAAGGCCGAAGTAATTCAGGCAAGAATGCCCCACGTTTCGCTTCCGTAAGAGGCTTAGTATGACCTTGCCGAGATCGTCGTTTTATGCCAATTCTTGGGCCCTTTCACGGCGAGGCGCCTGTTGAAAGGGTTAGACTTAAGGATTTAGGCCAATAGAATTCCGGAACCCACGGAATTCACAAGGAGATTTCAACTTGTTGAAATTCAATTTTAATGCGCGCCAGGCACGACGGTTACGCGACTTTATTTCATTGGGCGTTGGCGCTGTTCTGGTTGCAATTGCCATTTTTCTATTTTCGGCAGGGGCAAACTGGGGCACGGATGTCTCCTCTGAAATTTATAAAAACTACCCCCTTGCTTTACTGGTGATCATGCCGGTTGGCTTTGGGCTGCTTCGGTACTTAACTGTGAAGTACGCCCCGTTTGCAGCTGGCAGTGGTGTTCCGCAAACCATGGCGGTCTTGCGCATGCACGATGTTCGCGCGCAACTCAAAGGCATTCTTTCCCCGGTTCAAGCGCTTATTAAAGGTGTTTTTGTCTGCCTGGCCTTGGCCTGTGGCGCAACCGTCGGGCGCGAGGGCCCTTCCATTCAAATCGGTGCCGCCATCATGTCCTATTGGGCTTTTCGTGTGGTGGGGCGTGTTCGCGTTTCAGCAAAAACCATTGTGATTGCTGGTGGGGCCTCGGGCCTTGCAGCGGCATTCAATGCACCGCTTGCCGGAATTCTGTTTGCCCTCGAAGAGCTCTCCAGGGGGAAAGAGGCAAGGTCCAGTTGGTTTTTGGTCCTCATGATTCTTACGGCGGGCTTTTCCTCCCTCTCCATTTTCGGCAGCTACAACTTTTTTCCCATCGAGAATCCGTCGGACGTTGTTCCATCCATTGGCCTAATGCTGGCCCTGGCCATTGGCTGCGGTCTGCTTGCCGGGTTCATGGCCTGGCTTATGGTGAAAGGCATTCCAGTCATTCTTCCTAAAACCAAAACGGCAGCAGGGGCGGGCGCTGTTGCCGCGGGTATTGGCTTTGTGCTGGCGCTCTTTGCTTTGGCAACCGATGGCTACTCGATGGGCGAGGGTTATCACACAGCCTCTGAGCTTCTTAATGAATCTGACCAGTACTCCGACTTTCTTGGCTTTGGCTTTTTTAAGTATGTAGCCATGACCCTAAGCTTTTCCTCTGGCATTCCCGGAGGTATTTTCTTGCCATCGCTCTCCATTGGTGCGGGCATGGGCCATGACTTTGCGCTCTTGTTCAACAACGCGGAAGCCCGGCAGTTTCTCGTTATTGTTGGTATGGCCGCCTTTTTGTCCGGAGTGATTCAGGCACCTATCACCACGGCTGTTCTTCTGGTGGAAATGACGGGTAACCAAAGCGCTTTTCTTTACATCCTGTTGGTTGCTTTCACGGGGGCCTATTCCTCTCGAATTATTTTCTACCCAAGCCTCTACGAGGTATTGATTTCAAAAATACTCCACGCGGAACCAGCGAAATCCTAGTTTCTTAGTGCCGACTCAAAGCCCACCCCGGGCTGGTCTTTTGGGGTGGGACATCCCCACCTTGGGCTTTTTGTAGAACTCGTTCAGAATACGAGGCGCAAAGACCACTCTACAAAAAGGGGAAGCGAATGTC
>JAURCW010000188.1 GCA_030828265.1 Burkholderiales bacterium
TTCGTGCGCTGGTACTTCGCGAATTCTCACCTCGGGGTTGTTCGGCTTTGGAAGGCTTGAAAGATCTTCATCGCTTGGCATCACAAAGTGCAGACGCCAGCCTTCTTCCTTTGGCTCCACCGTGACGGGCGCGGTCATTGCAATCTTGCGACTGTCGCCCGAACTGGCCAAGTTGTCTCCAAAAATATAACCCGCCACACGACGAAAGCCGTTTCGACTCGCCGAATCAAAGTCACCTGAAAGTTCTGTTTCTGCAACGACAAAGCCTTTGTAGAGCCTGTGCTCGAACGATCCCTCGGAGGAAAGAATCTGGTACTTTGGTTCTTCAATTGCCATAGCTGAGCCTAGGAGCAGGGCAAAAAGCCCCAATGAAGTGAGGGCAAGACGAGCCCGTGACACAGGGCCGAATCGTAAGATTGTGATGGAACTCATGGAGGCAACTATGACGTATTCTTCAACAGCTCGCTTGGCTCGTCGCCAGCTTGTTAAGGGCTGCTCATCCCTTGTGCTCTGCGTTGGGCTTGTCTCGCCCTCCATTCTCACCAGCAGAAAGGCCTTTGCGCAACAACGACCAACGACTCCTGGCTGTGGGAAGCAGACCCCACCTCAAATGGAAGGTCCCTTCTTCACACCCTTGTCACCGGAACGTACAAGCCTTATTGAGCCGGGCATGAAAGCCGAACGTATGCGACTTATCGGCGAAGTCGTTGATACCTCCTGCCGACCACTACCGGGTGCGCTGCTTGACTTCTGGCAGTGCGACGACCAAGGCCGTTACGACAACGAGGGCTACCGACTTCGCGGGCACCAGTACACCAATGCCAAGGGCCAGTTCCTGCTTGAGACTCTGGTGCCGGGCGAGTATCCAGGACGCACGCCACATCTGCACGTGAGGGTGCAGGGGCCAAAGGGTCGTCCATTAACGACCCAGTTGTACCTACCCCAGCACCCCCGTAACCAACGCGACTTTCTTTTTGACCCCAGGCTCATCGTGAAGGCACAGGGGCCGAACATGCACTTTCAGTTTGTTTTAACTGACTCTTAAGGCCGCTTTAGAAGGTCTTGCTTAGGCTTGAAAGCCATTCGGCTGCCAATTCGACGCTTACCCTGCCGCGCTGTTCTTTGTGGCGCAGGTGCCTCACGACAAGTTGCGCTTTGGAATTTGGAAAGCGCTCTGCAACGCTGGCCAAAAGGTTGGGTACGGCAACAGCCGAGAGCTTGGCCTCAGCAAAAAGAATGGGCTCATCGTTCTCGGTCACCACAAAATCAATTTCTCGACCTTCTTTATCGCGTACGTATTGCAACTGAACAGCTTTGCCTTGGGCATCTTGCAAATGATGCACACGCTGCAAAAGCATGGCAGCGCAGGCATTTTCAAATCGGGCTCCCCCTTCGCCAAGTCGTTCGTCCACCAGGGCAAGGTCATAAAAATAAACCTTAGGTTCTTTTAATAAAGCTCGCGCGATGTTTCGGTGAAAAGGTCTCACCGTAAAAACAATGTAAAGCGCTTCGAGAATCTCGAGGTACTTTGCCAGTGTGGCAGGGGCAAGCTGCAAGTCGCGAGCGATTGATGCCAAAGAAACAGGAGATCCCACGCGGGAACGAAGCACATCAACGAACAAGCGCATGGCTCGCACCTCTTGAATGCGCGAGAACTCCAAAATGTCCTCGCGTACAAGACCCTCAAGGTAGAGACGCCGCCAGCGCTGGGCATCATCAACCGACTTGGCGAGTAAGGGCTCAGGAAAGCCCCCGCGCTCGAGAAGACGCTGAAGCCCCGCTTCGGGCTCGCCATCTTCTACAGAGAGCCACTCCTCAAGACTTACGGGGTGCAGGCGCCAAGAAAAATAACGGCCCGCAAGCGATTCTCCAGTCTGGCGGAAGGCATCCAGACGGGCACTACCTGTCACCATGTAGGTCTGGGTCGGTGGCCGACCGTCAAAGACGCCCTTGAGCCAAAGCTTCCAGCCCTTCATTTTGTGGAGCTCATCAAACACCACAAGCCCCGCCGATGCTGGCCACGTTTGATTCAGAATCATGGCGCGGTCCTGAGAAACATCCCAGTTCAGAACCTGAGCGCCTGGAAAGCGTTGGCCCTGTTCTGCGATTTGCATGGCCAAGGTGGTCTTTCCTGCCTGACGAGGACCGGAGAGAAAGACCATTTTCTGGCCCAAATCTTTGGCGATTAAGTCGGTGAGGAGTCGCCGCATCCGACTATTTTAATTAATAATGAAAAATAGTCTAGACTAAAATTTAATAAACTACCAAATAGTTGAATTTAGTACTTCACCGAGCAGCCGTAGGGCGTTGACTCCGAAACAGAGACAGGCTTGCCTGCCAAGGCCTCGGTCATGGCTTGTTTCATGTAATTGGTTGCCTTAGGAATGTCGCTTGTGCTTGCCGATCGAATACTGTCAATGGCGCCGTGATACACCACGACACCCTTTGGATTAATAAGAACCATTTGGGGCGTGGTCTTTGCGCCGTAGGCCTTACCCACCTTGCCGTCGGCATCAAGCGCGGCATGGACCACCTGGGCCTTCATTTCGATGTTCCATGCCGACATGGCCTCGGGCGCCTTGTAGTCAGAATGGTTTGGATTGGTGGAGTTAATTTGAATCCAGACAATCTTGGCATCCATGGCCTGCTTTTGCGTGGACTGCATATTGCCCGAGGCATAGTGCTTTTTAACAA
>JAURCW010000087.1 GCA_030828265.1 Burkholderiales bacterium
AGGCGAGGGGCAGGTGCTCGATGTGGGTCAGTCCGCGGGGCTAGCAGCACTCGAAAGGTGTGCCTCAGACTGGCAGCACTACAAGACCCAACGAGGCGGGCGCTTAGCACGCGTCTTTATCCATCCCCCCATCCCTCGGGGTGTCTATCTTTGGGGTGGGGTGGGCCGAGGTAAGACCTTCCTGATGGATGCGTTCTATCAGGTTGTCCGTATTGAGCGAAAGCTTAGGGTTCATTTTCATGCTTTTATGCGTGCGACCCACAAGGAGATGTACGACCTAAAGGGGGTTGAGGATCCCTTAGCCGAGGTGGCCCTGCGTGTGGCGCGTCGCTATCGACTGATCTGTTTTGACGAGTTTCATATCTCAGACATCGCCGATGCCATGATCCTTCAACGGCTGCTTCAGGCACTTGTGGATGCTCGGGTTGGCTTTGTGATGACCTCCAACTACCCACCCTCCGGACTTTACCCAGATGGCCTTCACCGTGACAGGCTTCTTCCTGCCATCGCTCTGCTTGAGCGCAATCAAGAGGTGGTCGGCCTTGGCCCAGGCATGGACTACCGACGTGGCGTCATGACAACGGAAGGCACCGGGATAGGTAACAAGGCGGCTAGCGCGACAGGCGATCAGGACGACTGGCTCACGCCAGAGCTACTGAACTCCGAGGGCTTCTACCAGGTTAGCCCCAACGGAGAAGTGTCCCAGGCACTCAGGGCGCTTTTCGATTGTGCTGCGGAGTCCTCGATTGAGGAACACGGTAGCCTAGAGATCGAAGGCCGTGAGGTGCCTTTCGAGAGGAAGTCAGGGGCAGCGATCTGGTTTAAAGCCTCAACGCTCCTTTACGGGCCGCGGTCGATGCACGATTACCTCTGGCTGGCCGAGCGCTACTCCTTTATATTGCTTGAGGACCTCGAGCCACTATCCAGTGCCCAGTTTTCCGAGGCCCGCCGGCTGACCTGGCTTATTGATATTCTTTACGACCACCGCGTTAGACTTGCAGTGTCTGCACGGACCGACCCGGCGTCTTTGTACACAGAGGGTCCCTTATCTGGAGAGTTTGAACGAACCGTGAGCCGTCTAACTGAAATGCGAACCGAGCGCTACCTTAAGCTTGGCCACCGAGCAACCCTAAGCCAGTTCTGATGGTTACTCGCCTCGGTCATCCTGTTCGAGATCTTGCAATTTTTTGTATGGGCTTAGTCGTTTCTTGTGCCCTTTTGCCCCTGGCCATCGCCAGTCCAGGCTTCACAGACCAGGAGCAGGAGCGAATCAAAGCGCTTAATGAGAATCTTGTTCTCTTCGACCGTGACTACCAAGACAAGCTTGGCGAATTCTCCTCACGCGAACAAGTTTGTCTGTCCAAGTTTATCTCCGCCTCATGCCTCGATGAACTTCGGCGCGATGCGGCCCAGGTGCGCCGCCAGCATGAGCTTGCGAAGGAACTTTTGCGCAGGGACATACGTCAGATTGAGGCCGATGTTCGGCACAGGCAGCGCCTTGAGGCGGCTGACGTCCGCAACCAGCGTCTGGGTCAACTTGTAAAGCCCACCACCCAGGCAGGCCCTTTCACTTCAGACAAAGTTCAGTTAGATTAAGTTAATGAATGACATTCGAACCGGTCAGATTCGGCTGCTAGAGCTTGAGGCCGAACACAGAGAGCTTGACCAGTTGATCGTCTCGCTCCAAGACGCAGGCGCCTCCTCGGACGATCTTGCCCTGCGCCGATTAAAAAAAAGAAAGCTTCAACTAAAAGATCAAATTGCCTACCTTGCGTCCCTAGACGCACCGAATGAACCAGCCTGAGGGGCACGACAGGCTTAGGAAGACCCTTTACCAGGATCTCGAAGCCCTTGTTGACACCTACCTCGGGCCCAATGGGCTGCTCCTAAGCTCCTCGCGTGACTTTCGTTACCGTGACGAACAGCACCGCTTAGCAAAAACCATTCTTGATTGCCTCGTGAACCGCGAGTCACTGATTGCGGAGGCGGGCACAGGCATTGGAAAGACCTTTGCCTACCTGATACCGGCACTGACGGCAGGCGCAACGGTTGTGATCTCCACCGCAAGCAAGACCTTGCAAGACCAGCTCTACAACCGCGACCTGCCCAGACTTGCTGAGGTTATGGGTCGACCAGTGAAAGTGGCCCGACTTAAAGGACGTTCCAACTATGTCTGCGCCCATCGACTCAATCGTGCCCTCGGCGGGCAGCTTGGCTTTAACCTGCAAGAGCAGACCCTATTGCATCAGCTCGCTGAGTTTTCGCGAGTTTCACCCGATGGAGATCTAAGCGGCTTTGACCCTATTAGTCGTCAGCCCAACTTAATTCCCGCAGTGACTTCCACCATGGAGAACTGCCTTGGTCATCGCTGCGCGCATATTGCTGAATGCGCTGTGATGAAGGCCCGTGAGGAAGCCCTGGAAGCGAGTGTTGTGATTGTGAACCATCACCTGCTCTGCTCGTCCTTGCGACTGCTTCAAGACCAAGAGGTTGAACTTCTTACCAAGCCGCAGGCCTACATTATTGATGAGGCTCATGGCTTTCTCGACATTGCCTCCGACCAGTTCACACAAACAGTCTCAAGCCAGGCACTCACCACGCTTGCGCGCGATCTTCTGTCCGCTGGCCAGCTTCTTGCCGCCGGTCGCGCCGACTGGCCCGGTCTTGCTGCAGAGATTGAGCGCTCCGCGCAGTCCCTACGACTTGCTGCCCAGGCCTTGGGGCTTGGCCGTTACGGCTGGCCAGAACCCGAGTCTGACGCCCATCAAAAGCTTGCACTGGGCCTCTCGGAGCTTAAAGACGCTCTTCGAAAGGTCCAGTCCGTTTTCAGCGAGATAAGGTCGGAGGACCCCGAGCTGCAGCGCCTTGAAGATCGTCTACACGACTTGTCTTCAAGAGTTAGACTTTTTCAGGAGGTTGTACCTCAAGAGAGCCAGGCCTATGTTCAATGGCTTGAGCAAAACAGCTACGGGCTTAGCCTCCATCGCTCGCCGCTGTCACTGGCCGACGTACTTGCACCTGTTATGCAGAATGCTGCGGTGCCTTGGTTATTTCTGTCGGCCACTCTTAGCTTAGGGGGAGGCAGTGACAAGCCATTTCAGTATTTCAAAGACAGGCTTGGTCTTCAGACAGTGCGCGAAGGGCTGTTTGAAAGCCCGTTTTGCTACAAAGATCAGGGTCTGCTTGTTATCCCGAAGGACCTTCCAGACCCCAAGTCACCCGACCATATTCAGGCACTGCTTCGCATGCCTGAGCTCAAGACTGTTCTTTCCGAGCTAAGCGGGGGGCTCTTTATTCTGTGCACGAGCCTACGTGCCGTGAGTCTTGCCGCCTCGGAACTGCGCGCAAAGTATGCGCATCTGCTCGATGACCGGCTTCTTCTGGTGCAAGGCGAACGAAGCCGAGAGGCCATGCTTGAACTTTTTCGACAACAAGGCAATGCCATTTTGGTGGGCAGCGCAAGCTTTTGGGAAGGTGTGGATGTTCCGGGCCAGGCCTTGTCAATGGTTATTATCGATAAGCTTCCTTTCGCACCGCCTGATGATCCCGTGCTGAGGGCACGAATCGAGCAGTGTGAGAGGACTGGGGGAAGCGGCTTTCGAGATATTCAATGTCCCGAGGCCTTGCTTTCACTCAAGCAAGGCGTAGGACGCCTCATTCGAACCGAGCACGATCGAGGTATTTGTTTACTGGGTGACCGCAGGCTGGTGCAGATGGGCTATGGACGCAAGATGCTTGAGGCCTTGCCTAAATTTCGGCGTTCCCAAAGCCTGACCGATGCTATTGAGTTTGTGAAGACTCTCGACCCGTAGGTGACGCCCCGAGAAGCCCGACAAACAGTGGAGCAGGGACTCAGGGCTTTGCATCCACCGCTTAAAAGTTAGTTCCAGAACTTCAGTCGCGACCAGAACCCTGGTGAACTCGCACGCAACGACTCCGAGAGCCCAAACCGCTCTTTGGGGTCGTAGCCATGCTTTAGGTAGAGGCTTTCTGGAAAGTTCTTTTCTAAAACACGACGCGCATCTTTTTGAAGGTCGGTTAATCCAAGCCTTTCATAACCAAGTTCAAGCTGGGCGAGGGCCTCTTCGATGGCGGGGGTGCCCTGGTAGCTGTAGACAACTTCTTTGGCTCGGTTGACTGCTGCCATATGAGCCCCGCGACGCAGGTAATAACGCGCTACATGCACATCGTTATAGGCAAGGGTGTTCAGAAGAAACTGAAGCCGTGCCGTGGCGTCCGGTGTATAGCGGCTCGAGGGAAATTCCGTAATAAGGCGCTTAAAGCTATCGAAGGCTTCTCGTGCCGCCTTGGGGTCACGTTCAGCGAGATCCTCACCAGTGATTTTTGAAAAGAGGTTGGATCGATCGTTAAAGTTAATGAGGCCCTTTAAATAAATGGCGTAGTCGACACTGTCGTGATTAGGGTACAGGCGCAAAAAACGGTCAACGGCGGCCAAGGCCAGGCCAAGCTCCCCGTCCTTCCAGTGCGCATAGGCCGTATCGAGCTGAGCCTGCTGGGCATACCGGCCGAAAGGGTAGCGAGACTCAAGCTTTTGCAGCAGGCTAATGGCAGTGGCCCAGTTGCCGGCGTCCATTTCGTCTTTTGCCTCGGAATAAAGTCGGTCGGCCGACCAGTTCACGGTTTCGTCGCGCTCGGTGGTCGAGCATCCTGAGAGGCCGACTGACAGAAAAGCCAAAACCAAAATTAAAAGGGAAAATAGACGCAAGCCCTTAATACGTTCGGCTATCAAGACAGAGACTCCTTCACATTGACCGACCTGCAAACCCACACTCACCCAAAGCCACTTGGCGAAGACCTTTCTGAGGTCGACGAGGCCGGCGAGTTAGACCAGCCTCATTATAGCGAGGAGCTTTGCCTTGAGGTCCAGCCTGAGCAGGCCGGTAAGAGGCTCGATTCCTTTTTGGCAGCAAGTCTTAGCAGCCATTCGCGATCCCGAATTCAGCAATGGATCACGGCCGCACAGGTTAGCCTTTTCGACACCCCCATAACAAAGGGCAGCCAGGCTGTGGCGGCAGGCCAGCTTTATAAGGTACGCATCCCCATTCCTCAGGCAACAGAAACCTGGGAGCCAGAGCCCATGGAGCTCGCCATTGTTTTTGAAGATGACGAGCTGATTGTGATCAACAAGCCTGCCAACCTTGTGGTCCATCCCGCCGCTGGGCACTGGTCGGGCACTCTGTTAAATGGACTTATCCATCGTTGGCCGGAGCTTCGGGTCTTGCCTCGTGCGGGTATCGTGCACAGGCTCGATCGCGATACCTCGGGGCTTATGGTGGTGGCCAAAACCCTTACCAGTCAGACAAGTCTGGTTCGGCAGCTGCAAAGTAAGTCAGTCTTCCGACATTACCTTGCGGTCTGCTGGCACCGTCAGGCCTCGGGTAATAGCGGCCGCTCGGGGCTGATGAAAGGCAAGGTCGAGGCCCCCATTGGCCGGCACCCCAGCGACCGTCAGCGTATGGCGATTGTTAACGGCGATCGGGGCAAGCCCGCCACCACCCACTACCAGGTGCTCGCCTCGGGTCTTCTTTATGCACAGCCCGTTCGGCTTGTGGCCTGCCGGCTTGAGACGGGCCGAACCCATCAGATTCGCGTG
>JAURCW010000179.1 GCA_030828265.1 Burkholderiales bacterium
GCTCTTCAAGTTCATGCTCGAAATCCGCGTAGAGTGACTTTAACGTTTCATCACTCACCTGCTCACGGGCAAGGTCGAACTGAAGCGTACCGTTACGAAGACCAACAATTCTCGGAAACATCTGCCTTGCAACCGCTACTTGATGAAGCGTTGCGACGAGCGTCACACCCCTTTGATCTGCCTCAGATACCAGGGCTTCGATCGCTTGTTGGGAGCGTTTGGGGTCCAATGCAGAAAGGGGTTCGTCAATTAACCAGAGCCTAGCTGAGGACATCAATGCCTTGGCAAGGCCAACCCGTTGGCGCTCCCCCCCGGACAAACGATCCACTCGCAACCAGAGCTTCTCGCCAAGATCAAAGGCGCAAAGTGCTTCGTAAGCCTGTTGCGTAAACTTTGGCAACACGAGGTTTACTAACGAGTCAATAAATGAAAGTTCGGCGAGCTTTGCACTTGAAAGCGCGGTGATGACTCGTTGTCGAGGTGGTAACGGTGGAATCTGTGGAGCATAAAAAATTGTAGAGCGGAGTTGCTTCAATAACGATGAATTCAAAGACCAAGGATCCTGATTGCCAACGGAAATCTGGCCTGAGGACGGTTTAAGCCCAACCGCTAGGGCCTGAAGAAGGGTTGTCTTCCCTGCTCCAGATGGGCCAATAACCGCAAGGTGCTCTCCGGCTTTAATTTGCAGATCAAGCTTATCAATGGCGCTCGGCGAAGTTGGAGCGGAAGCGGGATGACGAACCTCGAGAGACTTTAGGCCTATGTTCATCGGAAGTGGCAATAACCGTACTACTTTATGAGACCCGCACTACGTGCAGCGTTCTCCATCCCTTTGTAGTTTTCTGCCTTCGTGGGGATAAAACGTGTTGCCCGGGCAAGGCTCAAGATTTCTTTACCTTCAGGAGTACTTGAACGGAGATCGAGGAATGCCTTCTCAATTTTCTTTCGAAGTTCAGGCGGCATGTCTGCGTGTATCGTCCAGTTGTAGTTAAAGAAGGTTGGGGTCTCGTAAAAAACGCTCACTTTGGAGGTATCAACACGTTGGCTGTCGACAAACTTTCTCCAAACGGTCATATCAACGGCAGCTGCATCAACACGACCACTGACAACGGCGGCAATGGACGCATCATGGGCACCTGAATAAGCCAGTCGAGACAGATCTTTCTCGGGATTAAGGCCCGCCTCAAGCATGTAAGAGCGAGGCATAAGATGTCCAGAAGTGCTTGAAGGCGACCCAAAAGTAAGGGTCTTGCCCTTAAGGTCTGTCAGCTTTGTAATGCCCGACCCGGTTCGAGTAATGAAGACGGATCGGAACTTGGTATCTTCCTCACGTTGCAGAATGGGAATGACCTGACCTCCCGAACGAATGTCTGCTTGCACGAAGGTGAGACCACCAAGCCAGGCAAGGTCGATCTGCTTGTTCACCAATGCCTCGACCGCGGCGGGGTAATCGGCTACCGGGCGAAACTCCACCTTCATACCAAGGCTGATTTCGAGGTATTTCGCCAAAGGCGTGAACTTACGAATCTGCTCGGTCGCAGCCTCTTCGGGAATGGTTGTAATTCTTAACACCTGTTGAGCCTGGGCAACTATCGGCGTTGCCGTAGTTATGGCCGTAGCGAGTGTAAAAACAAAGGCTGCCACTGACGGAAGTTTTCCAAGCTTATTCACGAATTAATTGTCCTTCACATATGGATTCAAGAGGCGGCTAAAAGAGAGAATCTTGACGCTGGCTACGCTCTCTTAGTCGATGGTATAACGAATAAGCGAGCTGATGAGGTGCGAAAAATTACATCAAAAAGACAAACAGGCGATTAATTACCGGCTGGATTTAATAGCGGTAGGTTCGACCCGTTGCTAACGCAACTCTTAAAGACACCTCAGCCCAGCTCCCGAACCGCCTGATAACGATCGAGATCACTCAGAGAATTGGACTTGACGGGCGTGCACTTACCCGTTTTGGGATTATTAATTTGACCTTTGGGGCAAGTTGCGGTGGGGCTTGGAGGTGGCGGGGTTGTATCGTCTTCACCCGCCGCAAACGCTGGGATTCTTACAAAAGAAAAAGCCACAAGAGCAACCACGATAAATCTGAAGTGCACACCGGATAACGCCATATATTTCACCTATTAAGTTTGAGCTCGCCGGTAGTGACAGTAGCCACCAGCTCCTTCTCGTCAGAAGCGTTCTTGGGAATCCTCAGATAAGTCAATGTACTCTGGCTCAAAGACAGGCGGGGGTGTGCGAGGTTGATAGTGCAGCGCCTTCGTTACGTCGGCAACGCTCTGGCTTGCCAACGCCATTGAATTCGGCCCCACCTGACTCATGCACCACAGCACTACTCCCGCAAGAAAGAATGCGTTTAATGTCTGAGCCTCTTGAATGTTTAGCATTGCAATTTCCTTTCTAGGGACTGGCACCATGGGCTTCGGACGTGAAGCCACTTTACGTGTTTGTAGATTAACAACTTGCGCTTTAAAAATGTGCAATTCCCCTAGACACGCTGCACCTCGAACTCTCCTCGTCTGATGACAAGCTCAAGCACGATTGAACTGAAAGATCTCCGTCTATTCGAGAGGACAGCATGGAGAGTGTCTTTGATTACAACCCCCTTGTTGATGTTGTGCGGATCAACCTTGCCGGGCCACAGTAGGACCTGACCCCGGTGAGGGCCTAGTAGAGGTTTAGGCCTAACCACTTACAAAGCTTTGCTTTCAGTTCTGCCATACCGCATAGCCCAGCTCTCGCAATGACAGCGCTAGCCTTTTTTCTTCCTCCACTGCATCCTGATAGGACATCGGGTTCCCACACTCTAGGAACTCCATAGCCAAGCGCTCACCATACCGCTCCACATACTTGTTGCCCTTGTATCCACGCTTATGATTCTCAAGGCGCTTCTCGGGTGTGAGTCCTGTCATGCCCACATAAAGGCAAGGCCATCCA
>JAURCW010000007.1 GCA_030828265.1 Burkholderiales bacterium
AGGGGGGATGCCCGAAGCTGACCCTTAAGGCCAGAGGCGGCCCCAAGTTGAACCAGTGGGGAAAAACTAGAGGGCCCTTGCGACTCAAAGGGCAGCTGGGGGGTGGACGGTGCTTCAAGAGCAGGCCCGAGTCGCTGAAGTCGGCGCCCGGTAAAAGCCTGGGCAGTTGCCTGGGCCTTCGACGCCTGTGACTTCGACGGCTTAGGCTGCGGCCTGACCACCCGCCTGACGGCTTTGGAATGACTTAACCAGTTGTGCTACGCGGGGGCTTACCTGGGCTCCCACACCGGTCCAGTAGTCAACGCGATCCATTGACAGACGTAGCTCGGGATCTGCTCCACGCGCAACGGGGTTGAAAAAGCCAAGCCGCTCAATAAAACGGCCATCGCGCCGTTTGCGGGAATCGGCAGCCACAACATGGTAAAAAGGACGCTTGTGCGACCCACCACGGGCAAGACGAATAACCACCATGGTTTTGAATCCTTAAAAGTAGTGAAAACTTCAACTTTTCGAAAAGCCTTGAAGTATAACACCCAAAGGCGCGAACTTGTCTGCGCTGCCGCCTTGGGTTTAGGACTGGGGGGCTTTGCTGCAGCACCTGGAAGCCTCTTGGCCTCAACAAAAGCTCCAGCCAATGATTGGGGTCCGGGCTGGATTGACCCTGAACGGCTTGAGGCGTTCTTCGACCTCATGAGGCTTCGGCATGGCATGGAGGCCGACTGGCTAAATGCCCGGTTTAAACTTCTTGAGCAGCAAGACAGAGCCCTTGCGCTCATGAATCCACCGCCCGATAAGCCTCCTGCCGACCGCCCCCCGCCCTCGCTTTCGCGCCGACTCGCGCTGAACCTCGATGAGCGTACGGTGCGAGAGGGTAGGCAGCTGCTTGCGAAACAGGTCTTGTTCTTAGAACGGGCCGAGGATCTTTATGGCGTGCCTCCCGAGGTGGTGGTGGGCATTTTAGGTGTGGAGACACGCTACGGGCGCATTACCGGAAGCTTTCGCGTTCTGGACACTCTGGCAAGCCTCGGCTTTCAAGGCGAGCGGCGCAGAGACTTCTTCTTAAAGGAGCTTGAGGCCCTGCTGGTGATGGGCCGCCGGGGTGATATTGACCTTTTTAAATCCGAAGGGTCGTTTGCAGGTGCGCTTGGCATTCCTCAGTTTATGCCCTCAAGCTGGCAGGCCTTGGGAGTGGACTTTGACCAGGATGGACGTATTGATCTTATTAACAGCATGGCCGATGCCATGGGCTCGGTGGCCAATTTCCTGAAGTCCCATGGCTGGAAGCGCGGCCTTCCAAGCTTCACGCCGCTTAAACTTCGCTCGCGTGACAACCCCGCAGACTTTCTTGTGACACGACTGAGTGCTGAACATCGGCTTGGTGATATTGAGCGAGCCCTTCCTATTCCGAAAGGCTGGCGCAGTCTTTCGCAAGACCTACCCGCAAGTATTATTCGGCTGCCCGAGCCTAATTCAGCGCCCGTATATTGGCTGGTAAGTGAAAACTTTTTTGCGGTAACCCACTACAACCGAAGCTATCTGTATGCGGCCTCGGTACTTAGCCTTGCCAATGCCATTCGTTAAGGGCTGGCGCAGGCGGCCTCGTGGTTAAACTCCCCGCGCTGCCATAAAGAGAAAATCTCCTCTGGCTTCACGGCCCGGAAAGCCATCACCTCGCCGTCGTTGGCCGAGGGCTGCCAAGCATTGGGAATCGTAATTTCAAAACGCCAGACCCTTTCGTGATGCAGGCAAGGTTCTGGCCATGGGGCCTTCGAACCGGGCGGCATGGGCGGGGCAACAAGGCGAGCAATTCGCATGCATGGGGCTGCTGCCCTTTGAATCTGTTTATGCCACGGGTTTGTCAGGCCAGCCTCTTCAAAGGACTCACGTTGAACAGCCCCCTCAGGCAGCTCGCCTGCCGATAAACCACCCGCAACAGCCGCATCCCACAGGCCCGGATCAATCGCCTTGGTCATTGCCCTTTGGGCAATCCAAAGGCTGCCGTCCTCACGCCTGATATTTAGCTGAACGGACTCCGACAAAAGTCCCAACCAGCGGAAAAGCGACCGCTCAAGCTGCAGATCGGGCAAGGGTTTTAGGCCCGCGCGATCAATGACTGCAAAATTTTCGTGGCGCCAGCCATGGGGGCCTAGGAGATCCGCAAGCCCCTGCTCAAAACGTTGGAGTCGCTGCCGATCAACGAAAAGGCCTGGCCCAAGGCCTTGCCACTGAAAAGGTTCCTGCAGGAAAAGTGCTTGATGCCTTGTGCCGGAGGGGCACTTTGACAAGAGGGCTTCCATAAGACCCTTTGGCATCCAGCCCAAGGGAGCTTGCTGAGTGGCCTGGGGTGACTGAAAAGACCAGGGCTGAAGGCCCGCGCGCAATAAATCGCCCACCGAAGGAACAGGCCTATCGCAATAGCAGGGTGATGGCAGACACTCTTCAGGCGACAATAGTGGCCAGCAATCTTGCCACTCCTTTGTTGCCTCTAGGTTTCTCATGCACTCTGCCTCGTTCAGTCGTTCGTATTTTTCCTGCAGGCTTATCGCAGGCTTTGGTCTTATCTTGCTTGGCACGCTAAGTCTTGGGCCAAAGGCGCTTGGCTTTAACGATACCGGGTTCGAAGCGACTGCAGCCTTCTCAGCCCTGAAAGTCAAGGCGGAGTCGCCGCAGAGCCAGCCATCGCAGGCTGACCGGCCCATTGAACTTGTTCGTATTTTTGACGGTGATTCCG
Source organism: Burkholderiales bacterium (assembly GCA_030828265.1). Classification (GTDB taxonomy): domain Bacteria; phylum Pseudomonadota; class Gammaproteobacteria; order Burkholderiales; family Burkholderiaceae_A; genus Hahnella. The sequence goes on from JAURCW010000007.1 coordinate 2,732, forward strand.
CCATTGTTCGCTACGAGGGCGAGACCCTTCATGTTCGGATTGTGGGTATTGACGCCCCCGAGAAAGGCCAGCCTCATGCCAACGAGAGTCGCGACCAGTTTGTGGCTTTATTAAGGACGCCCACAGCGCGCATTGAAATTTTAAAAAGGGATGTCTTTCGGCGATGGCTTGTTCGCGTAGAGGTCAATGGCGAAGACCTTGGTGAAAAAATGCTTCGACAGGGTAATGCCTGGTTCTTTCGACGCTATCAGTCAGACCTCAGCCCCGACATGCGTCGCCGCTACGACCGCGCCGAACGAGAGGCCCAGGCTAAAAAACTTGGCCTGTGGCAAGAAAATGACCCCGTCGCCCCATGGGACTTTCGCGCACGCAAGCGCAAGCCTAAAGACTCGGCGGGGTCATGACTAGGCCTTAACCCGCATTAACCCGCTTTACCTGCCTCTGCCGTAGCGTTTCATAGCAGGCCACACCGCAGGCCACCGAGACATTCAGGCTCGAAACGCTTCCCATCATGGGTAGGCTCACCAAAGCGTCGGCCTGTTCTCGAACCAGGCGTCGAATGCCTTTGTCCTCAGATCCGAAGATAAGCAGGTGCGGCTGGTCGGCAAGGTTCTGGTCGTAAAAGGAGTGACCTGCCTCGTCGGCAAAGGCCAGTGCCCAGTAACCTTTGTCTTGGGCCTGCTCGATGGCACGAACCAGGTTGGTCACCTGCATGTAAGGAAGCGTCTCGCTAGCGCCAGCCGAAACTCGTACAGCAACCTCGTTTAAAGGTGCGCTGTGATCTTTGGGGGCAACTACGGCTCGGGCGCCCGAGGCTTCCGCGGTTCGTAATACGGCGCCTAGATTGTGAGGGTCGGTGACACCATCAAGAAAAACCATAAAGCCTTGGCCATCGAGCAAGTCGTCGTATCGAAGACTTGGCTCACGGTAGTCAGCAAGGGCAAGCACACCCTGATGGCGCTGCCCCTTGGCAAGCCGGTCCAACTGCCTACCCGACTCGAGGCTTACCGAGCAACCGGCAGCCTGCAGTTCGACAGTCAGTGCTTTAAGCCTTGCATCCTGTCGGTCGCGGTCAATTAGCACGCTTTGAATGCTTGAGGCCTCAGTTCTGAGCCTGGCACGTACCGCATGAAAACCCAGCAAAACCTGCTGGCTAAAAGAAGACGCCATGAAAAAGACCGCCTTAGTCGCTGCGCCGTCGCTTACGAGCGGCCCTGCCCTGTCCCGCCTTGGCTGCGACCTTTATGCCCTTGGCAGCCTTTGCTGCCTTAGGCTTGGACTTGCTTGACTTTCCACCCTTACCGCCCTTTGCCATGGCTGGAGCGCTGCTCTTTGACAAGGGCGCCGGCTTTGCTGATCGCAGGCCACCTCCCCTTCCAACAGGATCACCAACAAGCTCGGGCCAGGCCGGCTCATCAGCAACAGGCCACGGCCCGCCCTCAATCTCGGCAAGGTCGTCAACCGCTGGGGCATCCCACTCAGCGCCGTCTCGACTTGGCTGGGACTGCTTGCGTACCGAACGCACGACCGATGGTACAAGTCGAAACTCGATGCGCCTGCCATCAAGATCAACGCGAGAGACCAGTACCGAGACGGGGTCGTAGAGCCGAAAACGTACGCCTGTTCGCTCACCACGAAGCTCATGCAGAACCTCGTTGTACTGGAAGTACTCGGCACCCAGCTCTGAGACATGCACGAGCCCCTCCACATAGAGGGAGTCAAGCGTGATGAAAAGGCCAAAGCTTGTAACACCCGTGACTGTTCCACGAAACTGCTCGCCCACACGACTGCGCATGAACTGGCACTTAAGCCAGGCCTCCACATCGCGAGAGGCTTCGTCGGCCCGGCGCTCGGCGGCCGAGCAATGATCGCCCACACGTCGCCACCAGTCGAGTCGATCTGCGTCGAGCTTCGGCGGCTGGCCAGAACTATCCGCCGCCGCCTCGGGGCTTAAGAGCAGGTCGTCTCCGCCAAAGCTGGGAAGGTAGTTCTTAGAGGCCAAGGCAGCTTTAATGACTCGGTGAGTAAGTAAATCGGGGTAACGCCGAATGGGCGAGGTAAAGTGGGTATAAGCCTCGTAGGCAAGGCCAAAATGACCTGCATTATCTGGGCTGTAAATGGCCTGCTGCATGGAGCGAAGCAATAAGGTCTGCAAGAGGCGTGCATCGGGTCGTGCAAGAAGTTTCTTCGAGAGCTCCGCATAGTCAGCCGGCTGCGGATCGTCTCCACCCGAAAGACTTAAACCCTGAAGCTTTAAAAAGTCCCGCAGTGACTTCAGGCGCTCGGGCGTGGGACCCTCGTGAACCCGATAAAGCCCATGACGTTTCATACGCCTTAAGAAGTCGGCCGCACTGGTATTGGCAGCAAGCATGCACTCTTCAATAAGTCTGTGGGCATTGTTGCGCACGCGAGGCAGGATTTTTTCAATCCGGCCATCAGTGCCAACCTGCATAAAGGTTTCAACGGTCTCAAGCTCAATGGCCCCGCGCTCTGAACGGGCGCCTGCCAGCGTCTCGTAGACACGCACGAGGTTCATAAGGGCCGCATGCAAGGGCCCAAGCCTCGTGGCCTCAATACCTTGGGGGTCGGCCATGGCCGACCAGGCCTGGTCGTAGGTGAGCCTTGCCGCCGAAACAATTACCGCCTCATAGAACTGATAGGCCGTGACCTTGCCTGCCGCCGAGACCACCATGTCGCAGATCAGAACCAGCCGCTCCACGTTGGGATTCAGCGAGCAAAGCCCATTGGAGAGTTTCTCGGGCAGCATAGGAATGACCCTACGCGGGAAGTAGACCGAGGTCGCGCGCTCGTAGGCGTCGCGATCGAGCGCATCGCCTGACTTCACGTAATGCCCCACGTCGGCAATGGCTACCAACAGGCGTGTCGAAGAACGACGCGTCGTGCCTGCGGGCTCGGCATAAACCGCATCATCAAAGTCGCGGGCATCTTCGCCATCGATGGTCATGAAGGGAAGGTCACGAAGATCGACCCGCCCTTTTAGATCGGCTCGGCGAATCTGCTCAGGAAGTTGCTCCGCGAGTGAGAGGGCCTCGGCCGTAAACTGCGAAGGCACATCGAACTTTCGAACCGCAATTTCGACCTCCATGCCAGGGTCATCCACACCCCCGAGAATTTCAACCACCCGACCAATGGGTGGCGTGTAGCGCGTAGGTGGGTCGAGAATTTCCACCACCACCACCTGCCCAGGCTGGGCGCCTGCGACCTCCCCCGCATCAATCACCACGTCATGCTTGATGCGCTGATCTTCAGGGATGACGAGGGTCATACCCCGCTCATGAACCAGCCTGCCCACCAGCCGACTCACTGCGTGCTCAAGCACCTCTTCAATCACGGCCTCGGGCCGACCGCGACGATCGGTGCCCGAGAGCCTGGCCGAGACGCGATCGCCATGCATAGCCTTAAGCATTTCGCGGGGCGAAACAAAAACGTCGTCGCCACCCTGGTCGGGCCTTAGAAATCCGAAGCCGTCGCGATGACCAATGAGTTTGCCTGTGAAGACAGGGTTTCGCTCCTCGGACTTTTCCCGTCCGGACGATTTGTGGCGGGGGCCTGTTGCGTGTTTTGACAAATCTGAGAATCCCGATAAAGTGAAGGCCGTTGCGGGAAGGGCAGCGCGCCTAAGAAATGCAGTTGGTCTCTATTGTGCGCCATTCATCACCATCCTTCCTCAGCAGCAAAGCCCAGATGGCGGAATTGGTAGACGCACTAGGTTCAGGTCCTAGCGGTGGCAACACTGTGGAGGTTCGAGTCCTCTTCTGGGCACCATGGCAAATCAATGCAACGGTTTCTCTTTGATGCTAACCCGCGACGGGGTGATCGAGCAGGATGGTTTCGTCGCGCTCAGGACCAGTTGAAATCATGGAGATGCCCGCACCTGTGACCTCGCTTAGCCGTGTTAAGTAACGTTGCGCTTCAATGGGAAGATCGTCCCAGGACTTTATTCCCGCTGTCGAGCCTTCCCAGCCCGGCCAAGACTCATAAATGGGCTTGCATTGCGCCACTGAATCGGCCCCAGCAGGAAGAACATCAAGCCTGCCGTCAGGAGAGTCATAGCCCACGCAAAGCTTAATTTCTTTAAGACCATCAAGAACATCAAGCTTGGTAATGCAAAGGCCCGTCACGCCATTGATTTGAATGGAGCGACGCAGCGCTGCTGCATCGAACCAGCCGCATCGGCGCGGCCGGCCTGTCACCGAACCAAACTCATTGCCCTTTTCAGCAAGGTGCCTGCCCGTTTCATCAAAGAGCTCGGTTGGAAAGGGGCCCGAGCCAACGCGTGTGGCATAGGCCTTGGTAAGCCCAAGCACGTAGTCAATTTCGCCAGGTCCAACGCCCGCTCCTGGGCCAACAGCACCCGCAATGCAGTTGCTGCTCGTAACAAACGGGTAAGTGCCGTGGTCAATATCAAGCAAGGAGCCTTGTGCCCCTTCAAATAAAAGACGATGTCCCGCTGCCATCTCACGCGCAAGAAGATCCGGTACGTCGGCAGCCATTTTCAAGAGCCGCGGCGCCATGGCCATAAGTGCCTCAAAACAATCCTTCGCTGAAACGGACGGCGCACCTAGAAAGCCGGTGAGCACATGATTATGAAGGTCGTGCAGGGGCTGAAGCTTTGCCATGAGTGTCTCGGGCGACCGAAGGTCGATGAGCCGAATAGCGCGACGCGCTACCTTGTCTTCGTAGGCCGGGCCGATACCTCGGCCGGTTGTACCGATCTTTTCATCGCCCCGGGCAGACTCGCGGGCCTGGTCGAGGGCCACATGAACCGGAAGAATGAGCGGACAGGAAAGGCTGATCTTGAGCCGTGACTCCACCTGGAGACCGCTTGCCTGAAGCTCGTCGATTTCAGAGGTTAAGGCCTGGGGCGAGAGCACCACACCATTGCCGATGTAGCAAACAACGTGAGGATGGAGAATGCCCGAGGGAATAAGCCGAAGAATGGTCTTGCGGCCATTCACAACCAGGGTATGGCCAGCATTGTGCCCACCCTGAAACCGAACAACACCCTTGACCTCTTCGGTTAGCCAGTCAACGATCTTTCCCTTACCTTCATCGCCCCATTGTGTTCCAACCACCACAAGGTTACGACGCGAACGACTTGGCGCTGCGATTGGCTTCATCATGAAACTAATCCTCCTGAATGGCCCATCCCGTTGCCTCGTGCTTCGCATGCACGAGGCGTGGACCTTTGTATAGTTCCCACTGGCTTACGGGTAAAAAGACAATCGAACGACCCCGTTCTCGCTCTTGTAATACGCGCTCTTGCAGACCTTGAAACTCTTGGCTTTGAGTCGAGGCGCTAGCAAGCCAAGGCGCCGCAACCGGCTTTACAGAACGCTCTTCGCTCCCAGCACTCGCATGCCTTTCAGCCACCATCCCTAAAGATCGCAGCTCTAAGCTAAAACCCGTGGCGGCGCGCGATCGGCCAAAGTCTTCACCCAGACCGTCGTAGCGTCCACCCCGCACCACTGCGTCGGCAAAGCCTTCGCAGTAAATGGAGAACATAATTCCGTTGTGATACTGCCAGCCCTTAAGGTCGGCGAGATCAACGCTAAGTGCGCACTGCGGATGCTTCACAAAAAGAGCCGAGTCGGCAACGGCCTGCAACCTGTCAAGCGCCTGCTCAATGGGCTTAAGCCTCGGAAGCTCAATGCGGGCTCTGTCAATCACATTATTCTGCCCACGCGCCGGCCCATAAAGTTCAGTGAGGGCAATAAGCGCCTGACGTGTCTCAGGCTTTAAGGCGGCCAGGGCAGAGAGCGCCGGCTTGTCTTTGGTCTGCAGGGCTTGCACGGTGTGGTTTGCAAGAGCCTCATGCTCGCTCAATGCGGAGTCGCTGTCTTGAAGGGCGAGAAAAATACCTCGGTCGGTGAGATCAAGATGAACGGACTCAATGCCAGCAGTAGAAAGACTTGCCAGGGCAAGCTCTTGAATTTCCAGGTCGGCCTCAATGCCTGCGTGTCCGTATAGTTCGCAGCCCACCTGGACGGGCTCCCGACTTGAAAGCAGTCCGGCGGCCTGAGCATGCAGAACGGAGCCTGCATAACAAAGCCGGTTGAGATCGTTGGAGCGAAACAACTGCGCGTCAATGCGAGCGGCCTGCAGTGTTATGTCAGGACGCATTGCCAGAAGCCTACCTGTGAGCTGGTCGGCCATGGTGAAGCTACGTGCCTCAAGGTCACGCACACCCTTTAAAGAAAAGCTGCTTGCATGCTCAAACAAGGGGGGCTGAACAAGCCGGTAGCCGTATGTGGCAAAGAGGTCGAGAAGCCGCCTGCGCAGCCGCTCGAGCTGCTCAGCTTCTTGGGGAAGCTGGTCGGAGACTTGTTCGGGGAGCAGCCAGGCGGGCATACGACAGGTAGCGTTGATACAGAAAAAGCGGACCGAGACTGCCGGTAAGCGGCTAGCGGCGGCTCGGCGCCTTGAAGTATTTGAAGAAGTCGGCCTGGGGGTCGGTCACAATGAGGTCGGATGACTTATTGAAGCTCTCCCGGTAGGCCTGAAGGCTTCGGTAGAAGGAGGCGAACTCGGGGTTCTGACCGAAGGCTGCAGCATAGTTGGCGTTGGCTTTGGCATCACCATCACCGCGCAGGCTCTGCGCCCTTCGGTAGGCCTGAGCCAGAATAACCTCTCGCTGACGATCGGCATTGGCTCGAATTTTTTCGGCCTCTGCAGCACCGGTGGATCGACGCTCACTGGCGATGGCTTTACGCTCGGATTCCATTCGACGAAAAACCGAATCACGGATTTCCTCGGCAAAGTCGACGCGTCGAAGTCGAACATCAACAATTTCCACGCCAATTTGCTTGGCGTCTTCGGCAACCCGCCGAGATACACCATCCATAACCTGCTCTCGGGCCCCCGACACAACCTCATTCACGGTTCGAGTGGCGATTTCGTTATTCAGTCCGTCACGCAAAGCCCTTGAGATACGGTCTTCGGCACTGGCTGCACGACCGGCCACACTGGTGAAGAACATGCGCGGATCGGCAACACGCCACTTAACATAGGTGTCGACCACTACGTTTTGCTTCTCACGAGTAATGAAACGATCAGCCTCGGGATTGTCGATCGTAAGAGTACGCTTTTCAATAAAGACAACGTTTTGAAACGGCTGGGGCAGCTTGAAGTTAAGGCCGGGCTCAGAAATAACCCGCTTGATTTCACCAAGCCCGAAGACCAAGGCATGTTGCCGTTGATCGACGACAAAAACCATGGAGCTGCCAAGCATCAGCAACACAATAAAACCCGCAATAGCGGCGAAGAGCTTGTTCATTTAACGGGCCTCCCTAAAACGGTCACGAAGGCTTGCTCCGGAGGCTGCGGGTGCGCCAAGACCTCCAGGAACGGGAATAGTGCTGGGAGACGTGTTACCAGGCGTTGTCATGTTTGAAATGGCTGCTGCTGCAGACCTTTGGGCCTCCGCCGAGGTCTGCTGAAGGATTTTGTCCAGAGGCAGATAGAGCAGATTGCTATTGGATTTGGAATCGACGATGACCTTACTTACATTCGAGAAGACCTCTTGCATGGTCTCTAAGTAAAGGCGCTCCCGCGTAACCGCGGGCGCCTTCGCGTACTCGGTAACGACTCTTGTGAACCTTTCGGCATCACCCTGAGAGGTTGCGATAAGACGCTCTCGATAACCTTCGGCCTCTTCAATAAGACGGTCGGCCGCACCACGGGCACGAGGAATGACGTCGTTGGCATAGGCCTGACCCTCGTTCTTCACACGCTCGGCATCTTGGGCAGCCTTAATCGCATCGTTGAAGGCCGCCTGAACCTCTTCAGGGGGCTGCACGTTTTGAATGGTGACATTCACGATACTTAAGCCCGACTCGTAACGGTCGGCAATGCGCTGGGTAATGTTAAGAACTTCTCGGCCAATGGCCTCTTTGTTCTCGTAGAGCACCGCATCGGCAATACTTCGGCCCACCACTTCACGCATGGCTGTTTCAGCGGCCTGCACGACAATATCGTCGGGCCGTGTGTTGTTAAATAGGTACTGCTCAGGGTTGCCCACACGGTATTGAACGGCAAACTGCAGTTCAATCATGTTTTCGTCGCGAGTAAGCATGAGAGAGTCTCGGGCCTGGCCTGCGCCACGCTCGCCCCGGTAGCCCACGGTAGCCTGACGAAGCTGGGCAATGTCAACGAGCTCGTGCTCTTCAATGGGGTAAGGAAGCCGCCAGTTGAAGCCCGCACCGCTTGAGTACTTGTATTCACCAAACCGAAGAACAAGACTGGCACGGCCCTCTTGCACAATGTAAAAGCCCGAGGCAAGCCAGATAAGAATCAGGCCCACCAACAAGGCGATAATCATGGGCGGGTTGACGTTAAACGAAGGCAAGGAAGGGCCCGAACCTCCACCTCCACCGCCACCATTGTTGCCCCAGGGGTTGCGAGGCCCGCCGCCCTGACCACCTTTTTTACCACCGAAAAGCCCACTGAGGCGACGGTTGAAATCACGCCAGACCTCATCGAGGTCGGGGGGGCCGTCATTGGGCCGTCGAGGACCCTGGCGATTGCCCTGGCCAAAGGGCGACTGCCGATCGTTGTCGGACTCGTTGGAGTCGGAATCGGAGGGGCCTCGGCCGTTGGAGCGACCAGACGAGTCGTTGGCGTTCTCGTTGTCTTGCGAGTCGGGGCCACGACCCCATCGCGGATCGCCAATAGAAAAGAAACGACGTAAACGGTGGATCATGAGTCGGAGGAATTCTTCATTGAGTTTTACAACAGGGACTGCGGATTAACGGGAACAGGACCGGAATCGACTGGGGCCATAAGCCGCAGATCGAATTGAGAATGGCGAGGCCATCCGAACTCTGCAACCGCCTGCCTAACAATGTCCAAACCCAGGCCCTTTTCTGCACTGAACCAGACCTTGGAGATCCTACCACAGGGCCCTGGCTCACCCCGGGGCGCTACCCCTACAAGGTCAGTCTTATTGAAAAGGTCGATGCGAGGTACGTGACTGGCCCCGATTTCCTCGAGAACCTGACAGACAGCCTGCTGATGGGCTTGGGACTCTGGGTCGGCGGCATCGATCACATGCAAAAGAAGGTCCGCATGAACGGTTTCAAGCAGGGTGGACTTGAAGGCTTGAACGAGGCTGTGGGGAAGGGCTCGAATAAAGCCCACGGTGTCCGAGAGCACCATGAATTGGCCGGGATTTAAAAAGACCCTGCGGCTGGTCGTGTCGAGTGTGGCAAAGAGCTGATCAGCGGCAAGAACGCCTGCATGGGTAAGGCGGTTAAAAAGTGTGGATTTGCCTGCATTGGTGTAGCCCACAATGGAAACCTTTAGGCTTTGATCGCGGTTACGCCCCCGTCTACGATTCTCACGCTGCCGATGCACCTCATCAAGCCTTTTGCGCAAGGCCTTCACCCTTTGTCCGATTAGTCTGCGGTCGGTCTCAAGCTGGGTCTCGCCCGGGCCCCTTAGACCAATTCCACCCTTTTGCCTCTCAAGGTGGGTCCATCCGCGCACGAGCCTGGCTGATAGATACTCGAGCTGTGCGAGCTCCACCTGAAGCTTTCCCTCGTGGGTTGCCGCCCTTAAGGCAAAAATATCAAGAATGAGGGCGACTCGGTCGAGCACACGACAGCCGAGATGACGAGCAAGGTTGCGTTGCTGACCTGCCGAAAGTTCATGGTCAAAAATGACAAGCTCGATGTGCTGATCTGTGCAAATTTGGCGAAGCTCTTCAACCTTGCCCGATCCGATGAACATGGCGGGGTCTGGACGGTCGCGCCGGCTAACAGACTGCTCAAGCACACGCGCACCCGCCGACATAGCCAGGGCCTGAAGTTCCGAGAGGTCGGGTGTGGGAAGCCGCCCGAGCTGCACGGCAACCAAGAGTGTCTTCGGCTGACTTGAAAATTGAGCCCGGGACTGCGCCGACCGGGCAAAACTCTCAAGCTCCCCCAGTTCGGGGGTTGCAAGCAGCTCAGCTGGGGTCGTTTTCAATCGAGAAGTTAACGGCCCGCGAGGGAACGATGGTTGAAATGGCGTGCTTGTAAACCATCTGGGTGACGGTGTTTTTTAGCAAGACAACGTACTGATCAAACGACTCGATATGGCCCTGAAGCTTAATTCCGTTCACCAAGTACACCGAAACCGAGACATGCTCACGTCGCAGGGTGTTGAGGAAAGGATCTTGAAGTGCCTGGCCTTTATTTGTTGTCATCGTGCGCTCCATTGTTCTAGTCATTCTGATACGAAACTATACCCTCGGTCCGAATGGGCTTGCCCTTCATTCCACGTAGGGATTGCGGGCGTTTTTCCATTCAATACGAAGGGGTGTTCCATCCAAGGCAAAAAAGTTACGAAACTGCCCCTCGAGGTAGCGGCGATAGCTGTCGGTGACTTGGTCCAAGGACGTTCCATGCACAACAACAATGGGGGGATTCTGACCGCCCTGGTGAGCATAACGAAGCTTAGGTCTCTGCCCTGCTCGTCGCGCAGGCTGCTGACGCTCGACCGCATCACGTAGCACGCGAGTAAGACGCGGGGTCGAAAGCTTACGCGTGGCAGCTTCGTAAGCATGAAGCACCGATCGCATGAGAGCATCAAGCCCATGGCCCCTGCGGGCGGAAATGAAATGGGTTTTTGCCCAATACAAAAAAGGTAACTTGCGCCCGAGAAGTCGCTTGGCCTCCTCGCGGGCTGCGAAATCGAGACCATCCCATTTGTTCACCGCCACCACCAAGGCGCGACCCGCCTCGGTAATGAAGCTTGCGATCTGGGCATCTTGGTCGGAGATGTCCTGTTGGGCATCCAGCACAAGAATGGCGACGTTCGACGATTCCACCGCCTGAAGCGTTTTAATGACTGAAAATTTTTCGATAGCCTCAAAAACCCGACCACGTCGGCGCAGCCCTGCTGTATCGATGAGTCGAAACGGTTTGTCATTGAACTGAAACTCAATCTCAATGGCATCGCGCGTGGTTCCGGGCTGATCGAAAGCAATCACGCGCTCTTCACCAATCAAGGCATTGACCAAGGTCGACTTGCCCACATTAGGACGTCCAACAATGGCCAGTCGCAGCCCCCTGTCAAACGCCTCGCTCCCCTGATTCGACTCCGAGGCCACTTCCGAGGCGCCTTCATGCTCGGAGTCAAGGGCCTCGCCATCGACTTTCGTTGCTGGGGCAAGCAGGCTAAGCGCCTTATCAATTAAGGCATGCACCCCGTCGCCATGGGCGGCAGATAGGGCATGCGGCTCGCCAAGGCCAAGTTCGTAGAACTCTGCGGTGCGTCCCTGAGCAGTAAGGCCTTCAAGCTTATTCACAGCCAGAAGGACAGGCCGCCCCGCGCGACGAAGCCGCTGGGCAATACGATGATCTTGGCCCGTGAGTCCCTCACGACCGTCGGTCAGAAAAATAGCGACATCGGACTCTTGAAGGGCCTGTTCGGTCTGCCTTGCCATCTCGGCCAGGATGCCGTCTTTGGCAACGGGCTCAAAGCCCCCCGTATCAACCACCAGGTAACCGCCGGGGCCAAGACGCCCCTCACCGAAGTGCCGGTCTCGGGTAAGGCCGGGAAGATCGGCCACCAAGGCATCACGCGACCGCGTCAGCCGATTAAAGAGCGTTGACTTTCCTACGTTGGGGCGCCCAACCAGGGCGATAACCGGCTTCAAGGTCTAAGAAGCGAGACCCTGCCTGCCTGCGTCTGAACAACGAGTCCTTCCGTGGTTGTCACCATCGGGCCCGAGGGGCGACCGCCCTCTAGCCTTAAGCGTCCCACCAGAACTCCCGTTTTTAAGTCCATGGCATGAAGGTAGCCCTCACTGTCACCCAGCCAGGCTGCACCCGCAAAAAGCACAGGTGCCGAGAGCTGCCGAAGAAAAAGGGCGTCGTTTGTCCAGACCCGCTCGCCTGTAAGGCGGTTAAAGCCCGAAACGCGATCGCTGGCATCGACCGCAATCAGCCAGTCTTCGTTGGCTGCAATGGGCAAAGCAAGGGCAAACGATTTCTGCCATAGGCCTCGCCCGTTGCTCGATTGTCTGCAGCCCACGGCATTTTGATAGGCGCCAAAACACACCGCATCGGATAAGACCACCGGTGCACCAAGCAGGTCGGAGATGCGCTCGACCTCATTGCTGCCCCTGGGGACGACCACCTGGGATTCCCAGCGCACAGCGCCATTAGAGGCATTGAGCCAGAGCATGCGGCCTGCGGGCAGACCGGCAAGGAGATCGGTTGGGCCAAGTGGCTCGTTAAGGGCGGCGGCCGCCGGGCTGGGGGCCACCCGAAGGCCCGACTCACCATGCA
>JAURCW010000067.1 GCA_030828265.1 Burkholderiales bacterium
CAGGTTCAAGCCCGCATAGCCTTGGCCATGAAGCGCATCCAGCCGAGCCGCGAGCTCTGCCGATGGGGTCTCAATGGCGGTGTAACGGACTGCAAGGCCGAGCTCCTGGGCGAAGGCTGCATGGATAGTCGGTGAGCGGCTGTGCGAAATAGGGCTGCCCAGAACGGCAAGCTGAAGCGTTGCTTCTTGGTCCTGGACCTCAAGACCACGCACTTCGAGCTCGCAGCTCAATGCATCGGCGCCAAGGACTTCAATCGTTACCTCGGTACCTGCTGGAAGATGCGACCAAGACGGCACCCGGCAGGTTAAAGGCAGCCTTGCAAGACGCACCAAACCCTCGCGGCCGAGGCGACCCTTTTCGATGAGGGGTTCTGTTGCATTGGGCCTTTGGGCGGCAAGCCAAGACTCCGTCTCAAGGCCCTGCTCCATGCCCAGCCAACGCAGACTCCAGTAGCGCTCCATCTGGCCCTGAAACTCGCTGTACCGGTCGTAGCAGGCTTCAAAGTGCGCAAGGTCGGCAAAGAGCTCTGCATCGTTGGGCTTGTAGGTTGGCCGGCGGTGGCCAAGGGCGGCCAAGACCTGCCATTGGTTCATGAGGTCACTGAAGCGTCGAAGAGGCGACGTAGACCAAGCATAGTGGCTGACTCCCATGCCCTGATGCGGACCAGGCCCCGTCTGCATGCGCACACGACCCATCGACTGGCAACGATAAATGCCCGGCAGATGAGCAAGGGCAAGCGTCTCACCCCAGGCCACATTCGTCGCGATCATCCATTCCGAGACCAGGCGATCGACCTCATTGTCACGCGGTCTAAGACGAATCTCGGGCCGGCCTTGGCCGTCAAGCTTGGCCTTGGCAAGATCAAATAACTCATCCCATTGCACATGCACCGAGAAATCCACTCGACCTGTCGGTTCTGGTCGCCCGCGAATCTGTTCGCGCTGCGCCCGAAGACGCGAAGCCTGCTCAAGTAAAGGCTCAAGCCCAGGCCATTGCTGCAGAAGCTGTGGCCATGGATCATGACGAAGGTTCTTCGCAATAAAGACTTTTTCAATGCGCGTACTGACGGATGTTCGCTGACCCTGGTCATCGAACTCAAGGTACAGAGATAGGCAAGGGTTCTCGCGCCCCTCATTGAGCGAATAGGCATCAATCACTTCAGCGGGAAGCATGGTGAGTTTCTCGCCAGGAAAGTAGACCGTGGAGGCCCGCTCGCGCGCCCATTGGCCAAGCGGCGAGCCAGGCTCGATGGCAAGGCCCGGCGCAGCAATATGCACGCCCACTCGAAAGCCACCGGCAGGCAACGGCTCAAACGAGAGCGCGTCATCCACCTCGGTGGTTGCGGCGTCGTCAATGGAATAGGCGGGGCATGTTGCCAAGGGAAGACTGGCCAATAACTGTTCGCGGCGACTTAAGCAGTCGGCGATGGCCTGTTGGGAATCCGCAGGCGCGTCTTGCGTGGCATGGTGCAGGCCGTTGGCCATGAAGCGGGCCCGGTGCAGGCTGTAGGCCGATGCAAGAAGGCCGCGTTGAAGTGCCAGCTGCTCGATACTGGTCTGACATTCAAAGGCCGCCTGCTCAAGCGCCTTGTATTCCACGGACTGCTTATCGGGCCGAATGAACAGGCTGATTCCAAGTAAGGCGAGCGGCTCGGGCAGTTGACCATCCACGAGCTCTTGCTTCATCTGGGCCTGCCGCTCTGTGGCAAGGCGTCGCTTCTCAATGCCCGCGAGCGCTGCCTTTAACGACTCCTCGGGCATGGCACGAAAGAGTCCTTTGCCCTTGCGCTGAAAATAAACGGGGGCGGCCTGCAAGGCAAGAAGACCGCTTGCCTGATCAAGGGGGTTGCTGCCCTCGGTGCCGTAGACCTCTTTTGCGAAGTCGAGAAAGGCAAACTCCTCAGCGGGGGCGCACTGCCAAAGAAAATCGGGATCAAGCTCTTTGGCCTTGTCTTGGGCCTGCAGAAAAAAAGCCTCGAGGTCGGGCTCTGAAAAGGCCAAAAGGCATTGGCTGCGCTTCACCTTAAGCCGACGACCGGAGCCAAGCTCAAGCTGCAGGCTTGCGGGTGCCTCCGAAACCTGACGCGCCACCTTAAGCTGGCCAGAGTCCTCAAAAAGCCAGTTCATGGCTAGGAGGCAGCTGCCTGGGTGAGGCCCTGCAAGAGTCGCTCGTGAATTCCCTCAAAGCCCCCATTACTCATAACCAAAACAGCATCACCCGGTCGTGCCTGCTTCACAACACTGGCCACAAGCCTGTCGATCTCATCGCTAATGAAGGCCTGCGGCCGAAGGCTTGTGAGCGACTCTTCAAGGCTCCAGTCAAGGCCGCGGCTGTAAGCGAAGACCTGGTCGGCCTGGGCGAGAGAGCCGGCCAACTGATCTCGCATAAGTCCCATCTTCATAGTGTTGGAGCGAGGCTCCAACACTGCCAAAAGCCTTGCAGCTTCGGGTAGATGAGCCCGAAGGGCTTGAACCGTTGTAGCAATGGCCGTGGGATGGTGTGCAAAATCGTCAAAGACCCGGACACCGGCGGCCTGGCCCCTTTGCTGCATTCGACGCTTAATACCCTTAAACCCCTTGACTGCCTCAAAGGCTTCAACCGGATCAAGGCCCAGGGCAGTCACTGCCGCCAGAGCCGCCGCTAGGTTGCGACGATTATGCAGACCCCACAAGGGGCTGCTTGCCTGAGCCAGGCAACGCCCCTCACGCCAGAGTTCAAGCGCCTCGTGTTCTGCAAGGTGTGCATGATCGGTGTGGGTAGCCGCCGTCACGGGCAGCACGGCGAAATCAAGACCCGTTTCCGAGAGAGCGTTCTCTGCATCAAACCGCCACACTGGCGTGTAACAACCCCTAGCAAGCACACGGTCGATGGCGGGCTCTTGGGCGTGCACAACCAGGCGCCCTTCGGACGGCAAGGTTCGCACCCAGTGATGAAACTGAGTCTCAATGGCCGCGAGGTCGGAAAAAATGTCGGCGTGGTCAAACTCAAGGTTGTTTAAAACAGCCACCTCGGCTCGGTAGTGCAAAAACTTGGATCGTTTGTCGAAAAAGGCAGTGTCGTATTCGTCAGCCTCAATAACAAAGGGCGCACCCGCCCCCGCAAGCCGAGCCGACACCCCGAAATTTTCGGGCACCCCACCCACCAAGAACCCCGGCTTCGCGCCACAGGCATCAAGCAAATAAGCAATAAGAGCGGTGGTTGTCGTCTTACCATGAGTGCCCGCCACCGCAACGATGCGCTGACGGCCAAGCAGATGCTCGGACAGAAAACTCGGGCCTGAGGTCATGGCAAGGCGCTGGTTAAGAATGGCCTCGACAAGCGGCAGACCACGGCGAGCCACATTACCCACCACAAAGAGATCAGGCTTCAGGGCAAGCTGGTCGACCTCGAAGCCCTCAATGAGTTCGATGCCCGCCTGGCCAAGCTGGTCGCTCATGGGGGGGTAGACCTGGGTGTCACAGCCCGTGACACGAAAGCCCGCCGCCTGAGCAAGCTGGGCAAGCCCGCCCATAAAGGTGCCACAGATACCAAGGATATGAATATGCATGAGCCATTGTACGGCCGGCATAATCAAGCTATGTCAAGCCTTCGACACGAAATTGCCTGTGGTGCGGCACAGCTCATTGCCGAGGAAGGGTTCGACTATCAGAGCGCAAAACGTAAGGCCTATGAGCGAGTGACCGGCGGCCTTGGTGGGCGAATTGCAGCAAGCGATCTACCCAGCAATCAGGAAATTGAGGAGGCGATTCGCGATCACCTTGCCCTTTTTGCCGACGAGGACCAGCGTGCCCATTGCGAGGCTATGCGCAGGGCCGCCTTGGCGCTCATGCAGCGGCTTGCCTCTTTCCACCCCGTTTTAATGGGGGCTCTTGCCAACGGCACAGCCACGCAGTTCAGTGTTATTCACCTTGGTTGTCGGGCCGAGTCCGCCAAGGAACTTGCCATCGATTTTCTAAACGACGGCATCACGGTAGAAGCGACCGAGCTTGCGAACCCCATAGGGCAGGGTAGGGTCGAGGGCTTATTGCTCGATTGGCAGGGCCATCCGGTGGTCATCACCACGCTTGCTCGCGGAGGTCTGCCAAGACGCTTCTCCAGCCTAAATGTCCACGAACTTTCCCTGCAACTTAATGATGGAGGCCTGGCTTGAATCGTCGGCAATGGATATTGACAGGTGCATTCGCAGTTACGGGCTTGGGTGTCGGCGTGGGCCTGAGCTACTGGCGACACTCCCCCAAGCAGCTGGCCGAACCCGCGGGCTGGGTCTTCGACCTTCGGCTTCAAAAGGCCGCGCAGGCCCGTGGTGAATTGCTCTCACTGGCCGAGTTTCGAGGCAAGCCCCTGGTGGTTAACTTCTGGGCAACTTGGTGTCCGCCTTGCGTGGAAGAAATGCCCGAACTTTCGGCTTTTTACGACAAATTTAGGCCAAAAGGTGTTCAACTTCTTGGAATTGCGGTTGACTCGCCCTCCAATGTGAGAGAGTTCCTTGAAGAGCGCCAGTTTTCCTACCCCCTGGTTGTGGCGGGGGCTAACGGAAGCGAGCTTGCAAGCCGTTTGGGCAGCCGAATCGATGCCTTTCCCTACACGGTTCTGGTCGCCCCCAATGGGCAGGTGGTTCAACAGAAGATGGGCAGAATCTATGAAGAAGAGCTCATAAAATGGGTAGAAGACTACATTTAGAAGCTTTTTAGAAAGGCCCCTTGGCCAATTGGGGTAAACTAACGTCTGTTTCATTTTTCCGATGGCGAGTGAATGACAACAGGCCCCCTTCTATGGCTGCTTCATGGCCCCAATTTGAATATGCTCGGGCAACGTGAGCCCGATGTCTACGGGTCGCAGACCCTTGAAAGTATCAACACCCAGTCCGTCACCCTCGCGAAGTCTCTTGGCCTAAGGCTCGAGAGCTTTCAGTCCAACCACGAGGGGGAGCTGGTCGACCGTATTCAGCAGGCCCTGGGTCAGAATGTGAAAGGCTTGATCCTTAACCCGGCAGCCTTCACCCATACCAGCGTTGCCCTGCGCGACGCACTTGCCGCCGTGGCCCTTCCCTTCGTGGAAGTTCACCTTAGCAATATCCACAGGCGCGAACCCTTCCGAAGCCATTCCTATTTTTCCGACAAGGCCGAGGCCGTGGTCTGCGGCATGGGGCCCTTGGGCTACGAGTCGGCCATCCGCTTCTTTCAAAAGTATCTTTTAACGACCACGACCCCATCCCGGTAAGGAGTTCGCCATGGATCTGCGAAAACTAAAAACACTCATCGACTTGGTGGCCGAGTCCAACATTGCTGAGCTTGAGATTACCGAGGGTGAGGGCAAGGTTCGTATCGTCAAGGCGGGCGTTACCCAGCAGCCCACAGCCCATACGGGTGCGGGCATGCCGTCCATGACCAACAACATGGCGGCACCCGTCGCAGGGCAGGGTATGGCGCCGGGTCAGGGCTATGATTCCGGCCAAGCTGCAATGGCCTCAGGGCGGGGCGATGGACTGGGCGCCAGCAGCAGTTCAGCGGGGGATACGTCTGGCTCGCAAGCCTCTGGGCAGTCGGTCTTGTCGCCCATGGTGGGCACCTTTTATCGTGCCTCATCACCCGGTGCCGCTCCCTATGTCTCGGTGGGTGACACCGTCTCTGAAGGCCAGACCCTCTGTGTGATTGAGGCCATGAAACTCATGAATGAAATTCCTGCCGATCGGGCCGGGGTGGTGAAGACCATCATGGTGGAAAACGGTCAGCCTGTTGAGTTCGGTCAGCCTCTTTTCGAGATCGCCTAGGCATGGCTTTGTTTGAGAAGGTTCTTATTGCCAACCGGGGCGAGATTGCTTTGCGTATTCAACGGGCCTGCCGCGAGCTTGGGATCAAAACCGTTGTGGTTCACTCAACCGCCGACACCGAGGCCAAGTACGTACGCCTTGCCGATGAGTCGGTCTGCATAGGCCCCGCTGCCTCCAAAGAAAGCTACCTCAATGTACCCGCCATCATTGCGGCGGCCGAGGTCACGGACGCGGAGGCGATTCATCCGGGCTATGGTTTTTTGTCCGAGAACGCAGACTTTGCCGAACGCGTTGAACAAAGTGGGTTTCGATTTATTGGGCCCACACCCGATGTCATTCGCCTCATGGGCGATAAGGTGTCGGCCAAAAAAGCGATGAGGGCCGCAGGCGTTCCATGCGTGCCAGGTTCCGAGGGGGCCCTTCCGGAAGACCCCAAAGAAATTATTCGCACGGGGCGCTCCGTAGGCTACCCCGTCATTATCAAGGCCGCAGGCGGCGGGGGTGGTCGCGGAATGCGTGTGGTTCACACCGAGGCGGCCTTGGTGAACGCGGTGAACACCACACGGGCAGAGGCTGCAGCAGCCTTTAGCAATCCCGAGGTCTACATGGAAAAGTTCCTCGAGAACCCTCGCCATATCGAGATACAAATTCTTGCGGACCACTATGGCAATGTGGTCCATCTTGGTGAGCGCGACTGCTCCATGCAGCGCCGCCATCAAAAAGTGCTTGAAGAGGCCCCTGCCCCGGGCATTGCCTTAAAGCTGCGAGACAAGATTGGCCAGCGGTGCGCAGACGCCTGCAAAAAGATGGGTTACCGTGGCGCGGGCACCATTGAGTTCCTGTATGAGAACGGTGAATTCTATTTCATCGAGATGAACACGCGTGTTCAGGTGGAGCATCCCGTGACCGAGATGATCACCGGTATCGACATCGTGCAGCAGCAGATTCGAATCGCCTCGGGAGAGAAGCTTGGCTTTCGTCAAAAGGACATCGCCTTTAAAGG
>JAURCW010000092.1 GCA_030828265.1 Burkholderiales bacterium
AAAGCGTTGTTCCTGGCGATGCGCCATTGCTATGCGCGCGAATGTTTTCCCAGCGTTGTTTCAAGTAACGAATGTCATTACGAATGGCATCGTCCGTGGCGTCTTCGGCCTGCGTGCGGGCAATGAACTGGCCATGCTCTTCGGGGTCGAGCAGGTTCACAATGCGAGCACGCAGACGATCTCGGGCTTCGGGCTCTTCAATGCGCTGGCTAATGCCCACGCGAGGACCCGGAAGAACGTTGCCTTGGTCGTCAAGCATGGGCCGTGCGTCGTAGGGCATATAAACCAGAAGCCGCCCAGCAATAGAAAGCTGGGTACTTAACCGCGCTCCCTTGCTGCCAATGGGATCTTTCAGAACCTGCACTAAAAGCTGCTGACCCTCGTACAGCACCTTTTCAATGGGGCGGGCGGTGTCGATGAAATGGCCGTTCGCGTCGTGGCGAGCCTGCCAGACATCGGCCACATGCAAAAAGCCTGTACGCGCAAAACCTGCGTCAATGAAAGCCGCTTGCATACCAGGAAGAATTCGGGTGACCCGGCCCATAACGATATTGCCCACAAGGCCACGCTGCGACGTGCGCTCCACTTCAATTTCTTGGACAACCCCCTGAATAAGACGCACGGCACGCGACTCAAAGGGCTTGGACTGCAAGAAGATTTCTTCGCTACGGGGTGTGAACATAATGAGCGAATCTTACCCTGCCGACACTAACCGCAGATCTTGATGAATAGGGAAGAAAAATGAAGGGGGTCGAGAGAGGCGAAGAGAGCGAAATCGAGACCGAAAAGAAAAAGTGCGGAGGAGACCTAATAGGTTTGAGTCAGGCTGAAGAGAACCCGTGTCTGGTCGTTTAGAAACCCAAAAGCACGCTCAAATGCGGTTTTGTTACGGGGATCAATAGGGTCAATACGCTGACGGGCCTCGGCAAACATGAGCTCGCCCGAAAGACCTTTGCCATGGGTGAATCGAAGGCCTAAGCCGTGGGAGCCAAGAATAGAACTGTCCCCTGGAATATCAGCAGACGCCTTTTCTAGAGTAAAGGCCTTCGCATAGTCCATGAAGGCAAAAGCCGTCAGGTTCGAAACCCCAGGGATCGCTAAAACCGATTCCGGAATACGGTATTGAAGCTCGGCAAGCGCCCCATAACCCCGGTCGCCCGAAATGGCACCACCGTCATAGCCACGACCAATCATTGCCCCGCCAAAGGCAATCTGCTCGCCAGAGAGTAATTTATGTTGGGTTTCTTGCGCCTGCAGGGTCAGTGCAAGTGTGGTCGTAGGACGAAACCGGTAGTTCCAGTTCCCTAAGAAACCCAGCTTGAAAAACCGCTGCTTGAAGCCATTGACCGAAGGACTTTCTGTATTCCCATCGTGTGCCCCAAAAAAATCAAGGCCGTGAGCAACCGAGAGAGTTGCCTGACCTTGCCCCCCAAAGACACGATCTCGCATCACCGACGCCGCAATATCGAGAACCGTGCTTTTATCTTTCGTGATCTCAGAATTGAGAAGCGTCGTACGACTGGTGTTCAGTGCCAAGCCCGCCTCAAGATAAACCGACTGTTCGCGGCTACGTTGCCACGGATAACGTAGCCGGGGCGTTAGAGAACTGGACTTGCTTTCTAAGGCAAGATCTCGAAGTGCCCCCGCAGGCTTAGCAATTGCCCTAAGCGCCCCCACACTTAGAACCATTCCTTCATTCCCAACCGGCAGGGCGTAACGCCCATTAAGGGCAGTTAGTCGTTCGTTATCGAGGGCGGTCGAGTAGCCCAGGCTGGCCTGCCCAAGGGAGTCTTTAAGCGGATTATTAAAGTTTGCATTCAGGCTCAGGCCATAGATACCCATGACACGCGATGCGCTGTTGTTAAAGCTGGCAGAAAGGCCTGTCGGGGGAAGATCGTTTAAGGTCACCACCAGCTCGGAACCGCCAAGGCCCTGACCTTGTCGCAAGACACCCGAGCCCGACACTCCAGGAAGATCATTGAGAAGAAGTAAGACACGCTCCAGGCTTTGAAGATCAATGGGCTTTTTACCTACGACCTTTTGAATAATGGCCTGCACACGGCTCTGCGCAGCAACGGTGCCACCCTGCGTAAACGAATTCTCAACAAAACCCTCGATCACTTGCACACGAAAAGTGCCATCGCTCACCCGCTGCGGAGGAATAGGCACACGGACAAGAAAGTAGCCGTCGCGGCGATACTGATTCTCAAGGGTTTCAGTAGCCTGGCGAAGCGCATCAAGGGTGATACGCCTGCCCTTCAGTTCGCTAAACAAGGCATTCACATCGTCGGGCCTGTAGGCTGTGACACCTTCAACAACAATAGCCTTCACCTCGAAATCAATTTCATCCACTGCCTTGGGAATGGCCGAGCGCTCGGGGGACTCAATGCGGAGATCGAACGAAGGTGTGGATGGAAGTGGCAG
This sequence comes from Burkholderiales bacterium, assembly GCA_030828265.1. Lineage (GTDB taxonomy): Bacteria > Pseudomonadota > Gammaproteobacteria > Burkholderiales > Burkholderiaceae_A > Hahnella. The sequence continues at coordinate 2,425 of JAURCW010000092.1, forward strand.
CGCAGGAGGACGAATACGCGAGGTGTCGGAGTCGCCCGGTAGCCGAAGGCTTTGTGCCCCCACGGTTGAGGCAGACCCTATTGCGGCCACCGCAACGAACAAGGGCGCAAGAGATTCAATAACCCGAATACGCATGCTCTACTTGTCCTCCATGACCACCCGAAGGCTGACAATGCCCTGGCTCACACGCCTAGCGTGGAAGGCCGCTAGGGGCTCCTCAGGGAAGTCTTCGTTGAGCTTCTGAACGATTGCCGCAACTTCCTTCGCGTCGTCAGACTCGGATTGATTGCCCGACGACCCAAGATTTTCTAAAGCGTGCACGGCTTCTTCATAGCGCAAAGCAAAGGCTGAGCGACTCTTTTCTTCGGAGACCGGTGTAAACAAACGCACAGCCTGTGTCTTACCCTTCAACACAATGTCACCAATCGGTAGAAAGAAGAGGTCGGGGCACTGGCTGACAACTTCTTGGGTGGCGCAGATTCGCGTTCCAAAGTATTTATTAACACCCTCGGTGCGCGAGGCAGTGTTCACCGTGTCACCCAGCGCGGTGAAGTCCATCCGCGCATGCGAGCCAAAATTGCCCACCATCGCCACCCCCGTATGAATTCCAATACGCGTGACACCAATAGGAATGCCCTCGGCGTTCATTTTTTCTCGAAAACTCTCGCAAAAAAGATCGAGTTCCAAAGCGCAACGTACAGCGCGTGCCACATGGTCCGACTGTGGAATGGGTGCATTGAAAACGGCCATGACTGCATCGCCAATAAACTTATCAACCGTACCCGCATGTTTAAAAACGACCGCACAGGCGCCATCGAGGTAGGCATTCAAAACCTCCGACAGTTTTTCCGATGAAAGCGACTCGGAGAGCGTGGTGAACCCCGCGATATCGGTAAAAATAAACGTCACGTCTTGTCTTGTTCCAGAGACATTCAAAGCCTCTGGGTTTTCAACAAGGCGGTCGACGACCGCAGGAGCGACATAGCGAGAAAAAGCGCCTTGAACAAACTGCCTTTGCTTGCGCTCGGCCCGGCCAATAAGAACGTCCATCATCCAAAGCGACAAGGCCAAAGCCAGGGTCGGTGCCACGACCGGAAGCATGGGCAGCCACTGATAATAAAAGCCAAGAAAGGCCCCAAGCCACAAACCCACCACAAGGAGAAGTGCGGCAAGGACATTGAAGAACATCCCGCGCTTCAAAAGGCCTATTGCAACCCCAATCAAGGCAAACAGAATGGCCATACCAATGGTGGCAGGCGTGGTCACCTGATGCGGCTTACGACCCTCAAGAAACTGCGACAAGGCATGCGCCTGAACAATAATGCCAGGCATCATCGCGTCATCGCCATCGGCATAAATTGCCAAAGGTGTTCGATGCCGATCGGTAATGGATAAGACGGCGCCCACAAGAACAAACTTGTCTTTGAACCATTCATCCGGCATGACAGGCACTGCATGGGATGGGTAAATGGGAAAGACCGGTGTTTCCAGATCGGGCCGAGGTCTCCAGGCGATAAGTGGTTGCTCATTGGGTGTTTCAATCCCTGCAAGTAAGGCTGCCTTACGAGGAAAACTAATGGGCATGCCGGGCTCCGTCTCGCCCGGAAAGATCCAACGCACGGTTCCGTCCAGCGGGTCGGTGGCAAGGTTGGCTGCCGCCCGAAGCTCCTCTGGAACAAAGGCATTGAGATAGTCCAACTGGTCCTCGTTCACAATGGACGGCGTGACGGTGTAACTGACCCAGACCGGCATTTTCAATTCCCGTAAGGTCTCGGCAAGAAGCTGATCTTTCTCCGGTTCTGTGGGGGAATCCAGTAAGACGTCAAGACCTACGCCGCGTGCGCCCTTGGCTTCAAGAATCAAAAGGAGGTTGGCTAAAAATTCTCGGTCGATGGGTGATCGGTAGGGAAAATTTGCAACCGTTTCTTCTGTAATTGCGGCGATCACAATGTCTTTCGATTGCGGCATGGGCTGCTGAAGACCCGCCACACGCAGATCTGCCGCAGCCTTTTCAACGCTGCTTACAAAGGCAAAGTTAAGCGCAAGCGCGGCCGCAAGAAAGGCGCCAATGGCAGCGGCGAACGCTGCCGAAAACAACTGTTGTCGATCGATGGGCTTGGACGCAGACACTAAAACAATCGCTCACTAAGAATGAGAGCAATGCTCATTGCGAGGCCTGCGCCAATTGACGCAAAAGTGCATCCCCTTGCTGAATACAGCCCTTCTCCAGCATCCAGGCCGTCAGAATAACGGGATCTTCAATGCCCTTCGGAATAACGGAAAAAGACAGCGCAAACTCTTGTTGATCGATATTCACCAGCAACGTTGTTACACCCTCAAAGCGACTCAGGTCGGGCATCACCAGGCGGTCCTGACCAACCTCCCAGTTCAAGTCGGCTCGCCAGGAGCGGTCGATGGGGAAAATAACAAAAGGCTGAGCCCGCGTGGCATCGGGTCGCCAGAGAATGGGCTTCTCGCCCTCGAACAAACAGCGCGGGCCTGCGCGTGTAATGTCAATCACGAACGGGTCGGGTGTTTTAACGGCATCGGTTCCCGCACGTACGACCCCGATGGAGCTTGTTCGCGCGTCTCGGCTTGAGATAAGAATAGCCAGCGCCTTTTTGGGGTCGTTGGCGGCGGCAGGCCCTTTCGACGGTGGCCCGTCGTAAGGGCCGCGATGGGTAATGCTTTTGCCGTCGGCGCCAATTAGCGTAAGGCGCTCACCCTCCTTTAACTGGATAACCGCCTTTTCCGTGATTGTTTGACCTGCCTTATAGCCACCCCCGCGGGCATTCAAAACAACATACTTGGCAAACAGACTGGTGTGCGTAACAGCCAGCAAAAAAGCAAGGCCAAGCTGAATCAAACGTCGCTGATGCAATCTCAGCGGGCGCAACGCGCACGATTGCAGAGCGGCAAACAAAGCAGAGAGCCGAGCGCCTTGCTTGAACAGAAGAGAG
>JAURCW010000194.1 GCA_030828265.1 Burkholderiales bacterium
GGCTTTATGTTGTCGATCACTGCGAAGGAATCGCTGCTGTGCTGCAGTCTGGAAGCCCTGGCCAGGTTTACAACATTGGAGGCTGGAACGAGATGACGAATATTGATATTGTTCGCAGCATCTGCCAATTGCTTGATGAGAAAAGCCCGGGAACCGCCAAAGCCGCAGGTGGCAGGCACGAGGATTTAATTCGGTTTGTGAAAGACCGGCCTGGCCACGACAAACGTTACGCCATTAATGCCAACAAAATATTTAAAGAACTGGGATGGAAGCCCCAAGAAACCTTTGAATCAGGCATTAACAAAACCATCGACTGGTATCTCAACAACACCGATTGGGTTCGGCGTGTTCAATCCGGTGACTACAAGAACTGGATTCATCAGCAGTACAGCAATCGCGCGGCATGAGCTCTCGCAGTCTGGACCCCACCGATACGCCATTGACTCGAGTTTCAACGGAAACCCGCCAGACATCAACACCGAGACTTCTGTTACTTGGGGCGGGGGGGCAGGTAGGCCACAGTCTGCTTAGGCTATGCCGGTCCGGCCAGCTCCCCATTAACGTTCTTGGCCTTACCCGCGACCAGGCTCCGCTTGATAAGCCCGATTTGTTTCGTACAGCGGTGACCCAGGCCATCGAAAGCTTCAAGCCCAGCCACATTGTGAATGCCGCAGCCTACACGGCCGTGGACCAGGCGGAGAACGAGCCCGAGCTTGCCCATCGCGTCAATGGGCAGGCCCTTACCCAGCTCTCTGAGCTTGCTGCGCAGCATTCCGCTCAAGCCCCACAGCCAATCGCCATTCTTCACTATTCCACCGACTATGTTTTTGATGGTCGAAAGCCTAAAGGCCAGGCCTATCAACCCACCGACCCCGTTGCACCCGAGGGGGTCTACGGCAAAAGTAAATACGCCGGGGAACAGGCACTCGCCCAGGGGCCTTCCCCAAGCCTGGTCTTACGCACCAGCTGGGTCTTCTCCGATCACGGCAAGAATTTTGTGAAGACCATGCTCAGGCTTGGCCAGAGCCAGCAAGAACTTCGGGTGGTGGCCGATCAATGGGGGGCGCCGACGTCGGCCGATGCCATTGCAAGGGCGAGCCTTGCCATCGTGCAGCAATGGCCAACAGGCCCCGCAAACACTATCGAGCACGAGGTTTTTCACCTTTGCTGCAAGGGCACCACAAACTGGCACGACTTTGCTTGCGAAATTCTTCACCGCGCCAGGCAACTCGCACCCGACCTTCCTTGGACGATCACCTCGGCCGAACAAGTCAAGGCAATTACAAGCGCGGAGTTCGCAGCGCCTGCCCCACGGCCGGCCAATTCTCAGCTGGACTGCAGCCTAACGGACGTGCAGTTTGGGCTCACGCGTCCTCACTGGTCACAGGCACTTGAAGAGGTTCTTGTGAGGCTTTTAACCGAATCTTAGGTCTCGACCCAAAAAAGACTGCCTCAGGTTAGCTTACTAAGACCACTTTTCCTGGGTTCAATATATTCAATGGGTCCAGAGCTGTTTTAATCGATCGCATCAGCCCAATTTCAACAGGCCCTTTATAGCGGGCCGCCTCATCGCGACGCATCACCCCAAGGCCGTGCTCTGCGCTAATGGAGCCCCCAAGCGACACGACACGGTTATGCACCCTTTGATGAGCCTCTTCTTCAAGCCCTTGCATAAACTGAACACAGGCCTGATGCCTTTGGTTGCGATCGGACCAGACCTCGAGCTGCACGGGGCAGGCAAGGTTGTAGTGCAGATTACCATCGCCGAGATGCCCAAAATTAATGATTCGGATACCCGGCAAAAGCTCATTGAGCTCTTCCTGCATGCTCGACATAAAGTCGGGGATGCAGGAGATGGGCAGCCCAATGTCATGCTTTATCTGATGGCCATCCTCCGAGGAGGCCAGCGTAATGTGGTCGCGTATGTCCCAAAATGTTTGCGCCTGCTGAATGCTTTGCGCAACCAGTGCATCCTCAACCAGGCCCAGCTCAAAGGCCTCGGACAAAATGGCCTCGAGAAGACTTACGGCCTCGGTCTCGCCCGTCGGGCTTGAGATCTCAAGAAGAACCAGATCGGCGGAGCCCATGCCTTGGATAGGCTGGGCAAGCGCCGGAAAATACTGAGACACAAGTCCAAGAGCTGACGCAGTCATGAACTCAAAGCCCGTTAACTGAGCGACAGCCTTTGACTGCGCAAGGCCTAAAAGCCCAACCGCGGATTCCACCGAAGGCACCTTGGCCAAAGCGGTCATAAGAGCGGCAGGCTTCGGAGACAAGGCAAGGACCGCGGCTGTAATGATGCCAAGGGTACCTTCAGAACCAACGAATAAATCACGCAGGTCGTAACCTGTGTTGTCCTTACGAAGCCCTCGAAGGCCCGACCAGACTTCACCGGATGCGGTCACCACCTCAAGGCCCAGACAAAGCGCCCTGGCATTTCCATAGCGAAGCACGGCTGTGCCCCCGCAGTTGGTCGCAAGGTTGCCCCCAATGGTTGCCGAACCACGCGAGGGAAGGGTTAGAGGAAAGAGGAGCCCCAGGCCATCAGCCGCCTCTTGGGCCTTAGCCAGGGTCACGCCTGCCTCAAGCGTCATGGTTTTGTTGGCCGGGTCAACCGCCC
>JAURCW010000176.1 GCA_030828265.1 Burkholderiales bacterium
AAAAAAGGCGTGGATGAAAAAGGCCAATGCCCGAATAGGTAAGGGTTGCCGAGCCAGAAGATTTTCTTCGAAGGCGTTGATGAGCCTCCAATACAAAGTCGCCCTCGGGATGGTGGCTGGGGTTGTTCACCAGAATCAGCAGGGCATCGGTGGGCTGGGATGCATCTAGGAAAGCCTGGGCAAGCGTTCTGGCATTTTGAACGGGCCAGTCGCACAGAACATCACCATTCACCACCAAAAAGGGCGCGCTGGGGTCCGCCCATGGCCTGGCGGTTGCAATGCCGCCGGCGGTTTCAAGGGCGCCCTCGGGTTCACGACTGTAGCGAATGCCAAGCCCAAAACGGCTGCCATTGCCAAGCGTGTCTTCAATCATGGTGCCCAGGTGCGCCACGTTAATCACCACCTCTTGAAAGCCCTGCTGGGCAAGTCGTAGGAGATGCCATTCAATTAAAGGCCTGCCATGCACCGGCACAAGGGGCTTGGGGCAATGGTCTGTTAAGGGCCGAAGCCGTTCACCTCGACCTGCGGCAAGGATCATGACCTGCATGGCTAAAAGCTGTAAACGGCCTGAGCGACCGTTCCTTCTGCACGCCTTAAGAGCGCCGCCAAGGGAGCAAGCTCAAGGTATCGGCTGGCAACACCTTGCGCATCTTTAAGTACTTTGGGAATGTCCTTCAGGTAGCCGTGTTTGCCGTCTCGAATCGAGAGTCGAGCAAAAATACCCAGGACCTTTAAATGGCGCTGAAGGCCCATGTACTCGAAGTCTCGGTAGAAGTCTGCGAAGTCCTCCGGCAAGGGCAGGCCTGCCGCCCGTGCATCCTGCCAGTAGCGAATGGCCCAGTCCATTTGGGTGGCCTCGGGCCATTGCACATAGGCGTCACGCAGCAGGCTCACCAGGTCGTAACTGATGGGACCCACAACCGCATCCTGGAAGTCAAGAATGCCGGGAGGCCCCGAGGGGCGATGGGCATCCACCATGAGGTTGCGGCTGTGGTAGTCGCGATGAACAAGCACGGCGGGCTGAGCCAGCGCCCTTTCAACAAGAAGGGCCTCGGTACGCTCGAGCATGGCCTTCTCGGCATCGCTAAGCGAGAGCTTCAGATGCCTCTCAAGGTACCAGGCGGGAAAGAGCTGCATTTCATCGAGAAGTCTTTGGGCGTCGTAGGCGGGCAGAGGGTTCATGGCCTTTTGGCCTGGCCCGAGGCTCCAGACCTGCAGCTCAACCAGAGCCTTTTGGGCCGCCTGGTAAAAGGGCGCGGCCGCCTCTAGGCTGAAGCCTGTGTTTTCTAAAGCCTGCAAGAGCGTTGTCTGGCCGAAGTCTTCAAGAAGTAGAAAGCCATCCTGCGCCTGCTCGGCGAGGGTGTTAGGCGCCCGTACGCCTGCCTCTAACAAAAGAGACTGGACCCTGAGAAACGGCTCAAGTGGCTCTCGGTCGGGTGGAGAGTCCATAAGAATGGCCGTGGCGTCGTTCTCACCGTACTGAATTCGAAAGTAACGCCGAAAAGAGGCATCGGCCGAGGCGGGAGCCAGGGTCTCGGCCCGGGCAAGGGGCAGACTCTGAAGCCAGCGCTTGGCGGCTTCAAGCCTGAGGTCGGAATTGGTCATGGTCCTTATAATAATTTATGCCTTTCAAGCCTTTGTGGCCTCTTCTTGCCTTTTCCCCGGTTTTTCTTCTTGGTAGCTTTTCCTGGGCCGCTGAATGTCGGCTGGGTGCATCCCCCTCGTTCGTCAAGCCCGCCCTTCTTAGCCCGGAAGACCCCACTGGTTTAGCCCGAGGCAAATCGACTTCCTCGCCGGACGCGGGCCTGGGCTTTTCCGAGACCGGTCAGCTTGGTTTGTTACCGCTGCGCTTGGACCCAAGACTCAACCTGCAGCCATCAGGCGCCCAGACGCCAGCCTATTTGTTTGGCCGAGCCCTTGATGGCCAGTTTCAGGACCGGGTTCGAATGGAGGGTGGCGCCGCCCTTCGACAGCTTGGTTTTTCGCTTAAGGCCAAACAACTGACCATGGACATGGTTCCGAATCGCCTCATTGCTGAGGGTGAGGTCACCCTCTTTCGTGAGGGCGAGCTGTACAAGGGACCCGAGCTTAGCCTTGATCTTGGAACCCAGCAGGGCTGGTTTCGTGATGTGAGTTACGAGTTCAGTAGCCTGAAAGCCACTGGGCAGGCCGAGCGCATTGATTTTATTCAGCCGGGTGAGGTCGTTTTATCGAATGCAAGTTTTACCACCTGCCCCGTGGATCGCCCTGCCTGGCGGCTCGAGAGCAAGACCTTGGCGGTCGATCAGGTGCGTGAGATGGCCAGTAGCCAAGGCAGTCAGCTTTACTGGGGGGATACACCCCTGTTGCCCCTAGGCGACCTTACGTTCTCCATTGGCCGCGAGCGCAAGTCGGGTTTCCTACCCCCCCTTTACAGGGTGACCTCCAATCTTGGCTTGGAGCTTGAGGTCCCTTACTACTGGAACATCGCGCCCAACCGCGACATGACTTTAAGTCCGCGACTCATTCAGCGTCGAGGGCTAATGCTTGGGGCCGAGGCGCGATTTTTAGAGGAGGACGCAGCGGGCGTTATTGATCTTGACTTTCTCCCAAGCGACAAGGTGCGCGATCAAGACCGTCATCGCCTGGAGATGCAGTTGGCCAAAGAACTGGGGTCTGATGTTTGGTTGGAGCTCAATGGCGCAAGGGTGTCTGACGACAACTACTTCGAAGACTTTGGTGGCTCCTTGCTTGGGTCCTCCCGGCGGGTTCTTCCAGTGACCCTCGGGCTTCAGACCAAGGTCAGTGACTGGCATCTGCGTGTGCAGGCGCAAGAGTTCCAGGTCTTGCAAGACCCTGAGCTTCCTATCTTGGCGCCTTATTCTTGGCTGCCTCGGTTCATGGCGGATCGAACAGGAAGTCGCGCGATCGCTCAGCCCCTACTGGGTGGAATGGTTAACCGAATGAACTGGCAGGCCAGCCTAGAGGC